>JAZSBY010000015.1:0-5541 GCA_045602655.1 Candidatus Fimenecus sp.
AGGATATAAAAGGCAGGGATAAATTCCGCATTGCGAAAGCGTGTTATGCTTCCGTCTTTGCGTTTTAACATTATCGGCATTTTTTTACCTCCTTTCTGAATTTTTATCCCTCTATATATTAAACGACACAGCAAGGCACAAATTGTTCCTGAAATCAGAAAAAACTTCAAAAATTATTACAGCTACCTCAGGATTTCTCCTTTGGTAGCTGAGTTTTATTATCTTCTCGGTCTGTTGACCATTGTGGTTTTGACTGTGAAAACATTGTTCTTACAAGAGAACTCTGCCGTACCGTCGTACCTTGCAACGGTCTTTTTTATTTGCTTTACGCCGTGACCGTGCATAAGCTTGTCTTTTTTGATTGTGTGAAGACTTTCTGTGTCAACCTCGTGGTCAACTGCGTTCTGCACATTGATTGACACAATTCCGTCAAGGGACAGAATTCTCACTTCAATGGGAATTCTCTTTTCTTTTTCAAGGCGGTCGGTGGCTTCAATGGCATTGTCTACTATATTGCCCAGAAGTATTCCCATATCAACCTCATTGACAAGCAGCTCGTCAGTCAGCTTTATAATGGGTCTTACAAAAATACCTTTTGGCTTGTTTTCACGCAGCTTGTTTTGCAAAAGAGCATCTATAATCGGATGATTTGTGTTGACAATATCACTGCCTGATTCATCAAGAATATTAAGGCTCCGTTTCATTTCCGTCAGAGCTTTTTCGTGTTCGCCGGCGTTCATAAGACCAATGAGAGCGAGCATATTGTTTTTGGTATCGTGGCGAAAGGCTCTTGTTTCGTTCAGGTGCTCCTGCAAGGAGTCAAGATAGAGCTTTTGAGACTTATATTCTCTTTCATAAAGCATCAGGTCTGTTTTGTTTTCCGTGTAGTCATTCATACGGTCAATAAAGAAGAAAATTGAAAGGTTGGCAAAGACGAGAACAACGGATGAAACAAGGGTCAACACCTGATAATATGTATCGTCTACTATAAAACAGGTTCTTATCAATAGTGCAATAATAAGAATCGTTGCTATCGGCAATGGTATAAGAAAAGCCATACCTTTTGTATCGATAACAAAATTCTTTTTGAAAAAGAGTTTTATAAATCTGACCACAAAGAATGAAAGGAGCTTTGATGCGAAATTCACAATGGCATATATATAAATATTTTCTTGAGCTTGTGTCAAGTCGATTTCTAAAAACATTATCATCATACCGACAAAGAATTCAGGAATCGCCATAATCACATATAGAATTACAGAGTGTAAAAGTTTTATATACCACTTGCTTTTATAAAGCAAATTCAGTAATAAAAATGCCCCCAACATAAACAGAAAAATTATAGTTGATTGACTAAACACAAAATTGGAGCCGATAAATATGATTCCAAAACTAAGTAATGTAACACCTATTCTGACGATTTTCGGATAATCTATTTTCTCGCTTACCGCAGAAAGGTATTGAAAAATAATAAGCAAGCTAAACAAATCTCCAACAAAATTTACAAGATAATGTTCCATTTCACCACTTCCATTTCTGTAAAAATCCGTCATAAGTGCTGAGTGCTTCGTTGCGTTTTCTGATACTCATCTGCACATTTTCACCGTTTACAAGAAGAATGCTGTCTGAATTAAAACGGCGGATATGCTGCATATTCACAATGTAACCGTGATGAATACGCATAAACCCGTGAGGCTCAAGAAATGTAAAAATATCCTTAAGATTTCCCACCACTTCAAAAGGCTCTTTAAGGGTGTGTATAATCAGATGCCCCCTGTAAGACTCAACATAAAGAATATCCTGAATGGAAACATTAGCTCTTTCGTGTTGCCATTTCAGAGGCAAAAAGCAATTAGCTGAGTTGTATTTATGAACAGCTCTGCGAAAAGCCTCGTTAAAGTCATCCTTATCAATGGGCTTCACAATAAAGTGCAGGGCTTCACAGCGAAAAGTGTCAAAGACACATTCTCTGTGAGAGGACACAAAGATAATAATTATATCAGGCATTATTTCTCTGCATCTTTTTGCAATATCAATACCGTTGGACTGAGCCATTTCAATATCAAGAAAGATAATATCAGCCTTTTCGCCTCTTTCCATATATTCTAAAAACTCAATGCCGTCAGCAAAATATAAAGGCTCATTAGCCTGCATCCGTTCTTCACTGACGAAAAAGGATGCGATTAGCTCTTTAACCTGATTATAGATAAAAATATCATCGTCAATTACGGCGGTTTTCATTGCTTTCACCTCGATTAATTTTGCAATTTATCATTGTTCTGTCTTTATAATTATATCATTATAATCAACTGTTTTCAACTTTGCGAAGGGCCGAAAGGCTTGCACTTATCGGTTTTAACTCGACAGTTATTGAAAACCTCTTCTTTTTTGCTTTTTCTTGTGATAGATTCAAATTACCATAAGTCAATTTTTCATTTTTGCAAAGGAGATGATAGCGGCTGGATAAAAACTTCATACTCCCTCCGTGTGCGGCGAAAGGTCGCAATTATCTCCCTCACGGAGAGAGCAAAAAACAAATGAGGGAGTAACAATTTATTTCAAGAAAGGAAAACGAAAATATGAAAACAAAGAAATTATTATCAATTTTATTGGCACTTATGATGATGTTATCAGTTGTGCCTATGTATGCAAGTGCGGCTGAAGCGATTACGCTAACAGAAGCTAACATAACAACATATCCTACAGCAAATGGTGAGATATGGTTTGGACAAAAAATAAGTGACGGCATAACTCTCACAGGTGGTGAAGTTCAGTATGATGGTGTAGTTGTTGCAGGTCATTTTGAATTTATTAATCCCGATTTTGTTCCAGAAGATGCAAATGATGCAGAAAGAGCAAGCATAAAATTTGTTCCGAATGATGAGTCAACTTATTCGGGCTTTTCAATTTCAAGAAGTAGAAATGTTACTTTCACAGTAAAAGCTGTAACACCAGTGTTTATTGTCGATAACGATTTACCTGTTGCTAGCGAAGTAGAAGCAGGAGCAAAACTTTCAACTTCTGAAATCACAGGCGGCGCAATGAAGAATCCATATGTCGAAGATGAACCCAATATTGCAGAAGGTATTTGGGAATGGACCAGCAGAAGAACTGTTATCAATGAAAGTGGTTATTATGAAGCCGAATTTGTAGCTATCGGATATGAAATTATAACAAGAGAAATTTATGTAAAAGTTGCAGGCGAAGCAGTCGCAACCACAATTACAGAAGCTCCCACAGCAACACTTACCTATGACGGTGTTACAACATGGGCTGATGTTGAACTCACCGGTGGAAAGGCAATGTCCGGTGACACAGAAGTTGCAGGTAAATTTACAATTGATAATGCCGGCTCAACAGTAATTGAAGCAGGTACTTACACACTCAATATCACATTCACTCCCGATGATACAGAAAACTATCTTCCCTCAACAGGTACAGCAACTGTAACAGTTAATCCTGCTCCTATTAAATTCGTTGACGAAAACGGTGCAGATATTGTTCCCGAAATAACTGTTTCTTATGGCACAAAGCTTGGCGACAGAGCATCAGGTGCAGGCTTCCTTCTTAAGTCATATATCAACCTTAGCGGAGTTCTTTACTACATTAATTTTGTTGACAGCGAAGGCAATGCAATTGACAGCTCAACTCTTATTCCTGTTGGCACAAACGAATATAAGGTTAAGGTTTCTACCGATAACAAAAATTATGAAGATGCAGAACTCACCTGCAAGTTCACAGTTGAAGCAACAGATGTAAAGGTTAATATTCTTGCTCTTACTGATACAATTTATGTCAGAAAAGCAAACAACACAGACCCCACCCCAACAGGCACATTTGCAATTTATGTTGACGGTCAGCTTCTCAAAGATGGTGTGAAGCATAATAATCCCGTTGAATGGAATCCTACAGCTTCAAAGATTTACACAATCAAGGCTGTTTATACACCCGTAGAAAACGACCCCATAAATGTTGAAGATGTAACAGTTTCAGTTCCCAGAGCACTTGAAAGAAAAATCACTTATAGTGATAACATTCTGAACGGTAAACCCTCTTATCTTTGCGGTGCTACCGTTACTCTCAGCGCAAACGCTGATGCAGAAAGCTTTGAAGGTTGGGTTATCACAGATGCCGCAGGAAACACTGTTGACCTTGGCGTTGACCTCACAGCAACAAATATCACTTTCACAATGCCCGACTTTGACCTGAACATTGAAGCAAAGACAAAGTCAGCCACCTCAGGCGGCTCAGGCGGTATCTTTGATATGGATTTCGGCGACCTCAGCGAAGGCGACAGCGAATGGGCAATCATCAACATCATCAGAAACATTATTGCAAAGTTCAAGTCTTTCCTTCAGCAGCTTATTGAAACCTTTCAGAGCATAGGCGGCTGATAGAACCCTTCCACCGCTAACGCGGTCCCCCTTCCCTTTCAGGGACGGCAAGACAAGAAAGAACCAATCCAACATATAGTTCTATTCTCCTTAGTGAAAGCACCAACAATCCCCGGACACTGACCGTTCGGGGATTTGGTGTATAATGAAGAAATACGGAGGTTGAAATGACAAGCACAAAGGAAACAATAAAATGTCCGATATGTCAAAAACGCATCTTTGACATCGTAAAGCACCCTGCAGATGAAGCCGTTATTGAAATCAAATGCCCCCACTGCAGACAAGTGGTAACCATAAGCCTGAAAAAGTAACAACAGGGATATGCGGAAAAAGCCGTATATCCCTGATTTTTTCAGTTATAGATAAGCTCAGCACAGACAACCTCTCTTGCTCTTTGCTCAATATTCCCCATACGGCACACCCACTCAAGCTGATTTTCTTCTTTCAGCTGCTCTGTGACTCCCTCAGCCTCTTTCATCTGCTCAATAAGAGTATCAAACATATCCCGAGCCTGAGTTTCAACCTCGGCACAGTGCTGATACAGCTTGCCTTGAATAAGCAGGGAGCTAAAAAACACCTTCTTATGCTTTTCAAGATAGCTCTTGTGCATCATTCCCCATTTACCGAGAGTGATTTTTGCTTCTTCGGGAGGGATAATGAGGTTAGGGATGAGATAATCACCAACCTGACGGTAACTGATAGAATTTTTGTTTGACATAATGATAGCCTCCTTTAATTTTGTAGATTCATTGTACAAATAAAAGGAGGCTTTTGTCGAATATGTGGATTAATTTTTTCATAAAACATGTTACTTTTTGAGACTTTTGACACTATATAATTGAAGATTGATTTTAAACTATAGGTGTAATTGCTTATGCGTTGTAACAGCCAAAGAAATTTGATATAATAAAAACGCATGAAATCAGATATATTTGTTAAAGGAGTAAAAAAATTATGGATTCTGAAAAGATGAACGGACAACTAATACATTCGGATGAATTAAAAAATGTTCTGGATAAAATTTGTCAACATGAACAAGTTTATTCGATAGCATTATTTGATGTATTAGGGTTTTCAAAGTTGGTGAGTTCACAGGGCAATCAAGTGGTTTTAGATTTGTACAATAAATTGTTAGATATATTAGAGA
>JAZSBY010000016.1:0-12268 GCA_045602655.1 Candidatus Fimenecus sp.
ATATAAAAACTAAATAAAATGAATAAAACCCACACATCAAACGATGTATGGGTTTTATTGGCGCAGAAGGAGAGACTCGACAAGGCGAAGCCTTGTCTTTGCTACGCAAAATTATTATATGTCCGTGCTCCTCTGCCTGACGGCAAACCGTCGCACATGGACGAAAGAGTTCTCGTCTCTCGTGAAAAACTAAATAAAATGAATAAAGCCCACACATCAAACGATGTATGGGTTTTATTGGCGCAGAAGGAGGGACTCGAACTCTCGCACCGGTTTCCCGGCCTACGCCCTTAGCAGGGGCGCCTCGTCACCAACTTGAGTACTTCTGCAAGTGTAACGTGTTTAGCGTTATTTAATTAAAAAGCGGGTTGCACTTATCATACAACCCGCAGTGGCGGAGAGAGTGGGATTCGAACCCACGGTACGTTGCCGTACGACGGTTTTCAAGACCGTTCCGTTATAACCACTTCGGTATCTCTCCGTATTGGGCTTGATTATAATATCATAAAAGGAAGACGATGTCAAGGGATTTTTTATATTTTTTTAAGGACTTGCAAACTTTAAAACACACCTTGCATATATTCTCACGAGGTGTTTTTATGTTATTATCATTACTGCAAAGTTTATCCACAAATATCCTTTATTTTATGCTTCATCTGTCTTCTGCAAATTCTTTCCCCAAACCGCTAACGGCGAAGGAAGAGGAGGCAGAACTTATCAAATTTCATCGTGATGGTGATATAAATGCAAGGAATAAGCTCGTCAATCACAATATGCGACTTGTGGCACATATAATTAAGAAATATTATTCAAATTATTCCGACCAGGAGGATATAATATCAATCGGCACAATCGGACTAATAAAGGCAATCAATACCTTTGATTATACAAAGGGTACACGCCTTGCAACTTATGCTTCAAGATGTATCGAAAATGAGATTTTTATGCATTTCCGTGTTCGCAAAAAGAATGCACAGGAGATTTCGATGGATGAGCCAATTGATACCGATAGTGAAGGTAACCCTTTGACTTTTACGGATATTATATATAGTACGGAGTCAGTTTTTGATGATGTAGAATTAAAAATGCAGACAGAAAAGCTTTATTCTTATATCGATGCCATCAAAGACCAACGAAAAAAACAGATTTTAATAATGCGATATGGTCTTTACGATACAGAACCATTAACTCAACGGGAAATTGCTCAAAAACTTGGCATTTCCCGTTCCTATGTCTCCCGAATTGAAACAAAAGCAATAGAAGAGCTGAGGGAATTGTTTGATGTTAATAAGTGAGTATGAACTTTTACTCTGACAAAAAATATATTCACAATTACAATTTTCCTGTAAGCGAAGAACAAAAAAGCAGAACTGAAATTATAAATCAGTTCTGCTTTTATCTTTTTTGCGGATTGTCAGTTAACCCGGCGATATAATCAGTTGAAACATTATAAAGTTTAGCTAACTTAATTATCAATTCAAAGGGTGGCTCGCGTTTGCCTTGTTCATAATTGGTGTATGTGGTTTTATGCATTTTAAGTAATTGTACGAGTTGGTCCTGCGTTAAATCCATATCTTCTCTTAGGTCGCGTAATCTTGGATAGTATTGCATATTATCACCTCAAAACTATTATTACACAATACAACAAATGATGTTGACAAAATACAACAAATGATGTATTATAAAAACAACGAATGATGTATTTTATGTTGCATTATATTTTTAAGAGGGGAATAGAAAATTATGAAATATCTTGTCTGAAGTTGTTTTGTTATATATCTGTCAAGAAAAATTTAAAACAATTTCTTTAGTTTTGCGAAAATAATCTGCAGTTTTGTATTTAGGGTTTTAATAAATCCAATATTTTACTAAAATTGTAATTGAAAAAATTATGAGGAGGATAATTTTATGAAGAAGACAAGAAAAATTTTATCTGTTGTACTTGCCTTGATAATGGTATTTACTGTTGTTCCAATGTCAAATATTGTTGCAAGTGCAACAATAACAGGCGACAGCTTCGGCAGTCTTACATGGTGGTTGAATGACGAAACTGGTGTGCTTACTATTTCAGGTGAAGGCTATATGAATGGCTATTCAGTGGCCACTAATGCCCAAAAGAGTCCTTGGTATTCCTTTAGGGACGATATCACAACTGTTGTTATTGAGGAAGGAGTTTTGTCAATTGGTAATGCAGCCTTTTATAATTGCACAAATCTTGAAAGCATTATAATTCCTGATTCGGTGGTTTCCGTCGGAAATTATGCCTTCCGTAACTGTAAAAAACTCGAGAATATCTCACTTCCGGAAAGTGTGACGTTAATTGGCGACTATGCCTTTTATGACTGTTTAAGTCTTACAAGTATAATCATTCCTTACGGCGTTGAGGAAATCGGAGTACAGACCTTTTATTTTTGTCAAAGCCTTAAGGAGGTCAGTATTCCAAGTACTGTTACATTGATAAATAGCCGAGCATTCCATAATTGTGACAGTCTTGAGGCTATATATATTCCAAACGGTGTAACTCAGATTGCCACTTATGCGTTCTGGAGTTGCCAGGCACTTGCAAGTGTTACTCTTCCTGAGTCTCTGACTTTTCTTGGTGGCGGTGTATTTATGGACTGCACAAGCCTTAAAAGTCTGAGAATTCCTAAAAAAGTAAATGATATTGGTGCAGATTTATTTGAAAATTGCCCTGATTTTACTGATGTGTATTATGGTGGTACATTAGAGCGATGGATTGCATGCTCAAGAGAAGGTGTAATGGAGGGTGTAACAATTCATTGTGGCGGAGAAAATCATACTCACAAATACAGTGAGTGGTCAGAATACTCAAAAGCATATTGTGAGGATACAGGTATTGAATCTCGTAATTGTATAAACTGTGATCGTGAAGAAGCGAGAGCAATTCCTGCAACGGGTCATAATTATACTTCAGTTATAACTGAACCTACCTGTGCAAATCAGGGTTATACAACATATAAATGCTCAAACTGTAACGATAGCTATGTTACAGATTATGTTACTTCTCTCGGACATAGCTATGATTCAGGAACCGTTACCAAACCAACCTGCACGGAAAGAGGTTATACAACATATACCTGCCTCGAATGTGGACAGAAAAGTATAACTGATTATATCCCTGCAAAAGGTCATACCTACAAATCAGTTGTAAATAATCCAACCTGTACAGAAAAAGGATATACAACACATACTTGTGTATCCTGTGGAAACAGTACAATTGACAATTACACTAATGAATTAGGTCACGATATTACAGAATGGGAAACAATTAAGGAACCAACCTGCACAACAATGGGTTCAGAAAAAGGTTTTTGTCGAACATGTAGCCAGTATGTTACAAACCCAATTCCAAATCTTGGCCACAATTATAGCGAGTTAAAGATTGATTACGACGCAACATGTACAAGTAATGGACGAAAATGTAAGGAGTGTTTAACTTGTGGCAATAAAACTGCTATTGAGGTTATTCCTGCAACAGGTCACGCCTATGGCGAATGGGTAAAACTTGATGATGCATCATGTGGTGAATATAGCAAGTATGAGCATATTTGTGTGAATTGTGGTAAAAGTGAATTTATGGATGCACCGGGTGAACACAATTATACAATTGAATACAATGTTGTGGATGCAACCTGTACAAAAGAAGGAAGTAAAACAGTTGAATGTTCAGATTGCGGATATGTAACAGATATAGTAATTCCTGCAAAAGGACATAGTTGTACATCAAAAATCACAACTCCTGCAACTCATCTTAAAGATGGTTTAATGACATATACCTGCCATTGCGGATATTCATACACAGAGGTAATTAAAAAAACTGCAGACCATAGCTACAATGCAGTAGTAACTGCACCAACCTGCACAGAACAGGGTTATACAACATATACTTGCGAATGCGGGGACAGTTATGATGACAACTATGTTGATGCAAAGGGTCATACCCGTTCAGAGGTGGCCGTTGAGGAAAACTATGTTGCTCCTACATGCACAAACTTTGGCAGAAAAAATTTAGTTTATTATTGTACGGATTGCAATTATAAATATTATACTACGACTGTTACCATTCCCGCTCTTGGTCATAACCCTGAGGAAGAGGCAGTAAAAGAAAAATATATTGCACCCACCTGTACAGACAGAGGTAGCATAGATATGGTTACTTATTGTTCAGTATGTGACAAGGAAATCAGCCGTTATACTGTTGCTATTGTTGCAACTGGTCATAAAACATTTGACTATGAAAGAGTTATTGCACCAACTTGTACAGAAAAAGGAACTAAAGAAATTATTACATATTGTATTGAGTGTAATACTGGCATAAAAGTAAAACAAACAACTATTCCTGCTCTTGGTCATACCCCAGAAGAAGCAGTTGAGGAAAATTATGTTATTCCTACAGCTACAAAGGATGGTAGTAAGGATGTAGTAGTTTACTGTTCAGTATGTGACGAGGAAATCAGTCGTCAGACAGTAGTTATAAAATATGATGAGTATAAACAGTTTACTGGTGTTAAAGATGATTACTTTTATGTGGACGGTGTAATTCAAAAAGCTTATCAACTTGTAGAATTTGAAGGGGACTACTATTTCATCAACGACTACAATAAAATCGCAAAGAATAAGAGAATCTATTTGAGCGAAAGATTTGTAAATGGCTTCACCTATGAAGATGGTACGCCACTTTTAGTCGGATATTATGAATTTGACGAAAGTGGTAAAATGATTATTAAAAATGGTATCGTTGGTGACTATTTCTATAAAAACGGTGTAGTTCAGAAGGCATATCAGCTTGTAGAATTTGAGGGGAACTATTACTTTATCAATGACTCTCACAAACTTGCAAAAAACAAGAGAATCTATTTGAGCCAAAGATTTGTAGAGGGAACAGACCTTAAAGTTGGTTACTACGATTTTGATGAAGACGGCAAGTTGGTATTGCTCAATGGCCCGGTTGGTGACTATTTCTACAAAGATGGTGTAAGACAAAACGCTTATCAGCTTGTAGAATATGAGGGTAACTACTACTTCATCAACGACTCTCATAAACTTGCAAAAAACAAGAGAATCTATTTGAGTCAGAGATTTGTAGAAGGCACAGACCTTAAAGTTGGTTACTACGAATTTGATGAAAACGGTAAGCTCATAATTAAATAATCACACAAAAAAGCCGTGCTTTTCAGCACGGCTTAATTCTTGCATTAAATTGTAAATTAAAGAGCATTAACAATATCTCTTGTATCTCTAGCGATAGCAAGTTCTTCGTTTGTAGGAAGAACATAAACCTTAACTTTTGAGTTTTCAGTTGAAAGTTCGCCTTCTTTACCCTTAACAAGAGTTTTACCGATTTCATTGTTAATTTCAATACCAAGGTATGAGAGTTCATTACAGATATTATCACGGATATCATCTGCGTTTTCACCGATACCGCCTGTGAATACGATAGCGTCAATACCATCCATAGCAGCAGTGTACGCACCGATAAACTTCTTAATCTGGTAGCTGAGAATCTTTCTTGCAAGTGCACATTGTTCGTTGCCTTCAGCTGCAGCAGCCTTAAGGTCTCTGTCGTCAGAAGAAAGACCGGAAACACCAAGAAGACCTGACTTCTTGTTAAGAAGTGCATCCATTTCTTTAACTGAAAGATTTTCTTTTTCCATAAGGAAGAGAACAACTGATGGGTCAATAGCACCACAACGAGTACCCATTGGAAGACCATCAAGAGGAGTAAGTCCCATTGTTGTGTCAATTACTTTACCATTCTTAACAGCAGCGATTGATGAGCCGTTACCAAGGTGGCAAGTGACAATTCTAAGGTCCTCAATGTTCTTACCCATAACTTCTGCACATCTTGCACTAACAAATTTGTGTGAAGTGCCGTGGAAACCATAACGACGAATTGAGTATTTCTCTGTGAATTCATAAGGAATTGCGAAAGTATATGCTTCTGCAGGCATTGTGCTGTGGAATGCATTATCAAAAACTGCAACCTGAGGAACATCCTTACCAAAAAGCTCAATACTTGCATTGATACCCATAATGTTAGCCGGATTGTGAAGGGGAGCAAGTGCATTCATACTAGCGATGTCGGCAATAACCTTTTCGTCAACGAGAACACTCTTGTTGAAAAGTGAACCACCCTGAACAACGCGATGACCAACAGCAGTAATTTCACTGATATCGTCAATAACTTTATATTTACCCTCTGTAAGAGCCTGTTTAACAGCAGCAAATGCCTCTGTATGGTTGCTCATAGGAGCATTGTATTCAATTTTCTGTCCGTCAGGAGTTTTGAAACTGATACAAGCCTCAGGAGTACCAACTCTTTCACAGATACCTTTTGCAATTACGCTTTCATCAGTCATATCAATAAGCTGATATTTAAGTGATGAACTACCTGCATTGATAACAAGAACTTTCATTTTAACATCTCCATTTATAAATTTTTCTTGAAGTAATTTTAAACCTGTATTATTATATACTTATATTTATGTAATTTCAAGATTTCTTTTACCAATATTTTTCAAAAGGGGTAAAAATATGTCTGTAATTGGTATTGTATGTGAATTTAATCCGTTTCATAATGGACACAAGTATTTAATTGACTCTGTTAAACAACAGGGTGATATTGTGGTTTGTGTTATGAGTGGTAACTATGTACAAAGAGGAGAACCTGCAATTTTTCCAAAAGATATAAGGGTAAAAATGGCACTTAACTGTGGTGCAGATATTGTTTTGGAACTTCCGTTTGTATACGCAACTGCATCTGCTGAAATTTTTGCTCGAAATGCAGTTAAAATACTCGATTCATTTGGTTGCGATAAGATTGCTTTTGGTACTGAAACTGCCAAATTTGAGGATTTAACAGATGTAGTTTATATTCTGTTGGATGATGATTTTGATAATAAAATAGGTAAATATCTTAATGAAGGTTTAAGTTATCCTGTTGCTCGTCAGAAAGCATTTGATGAATATGGCTATAAGTTTGACATCTCAACACCAAATAACATTTTAGCCATAGAGTATGTTAAATCAATTAAACTAATAAACTCAAAAATGATTTCTGTTGCAGTACAAAGAATAGGTGCAGGATATAACGAAACTGTTGCAGTTGATGAATTTGCATCTGCAACACATATCCGTTCACTTATATATAACCAAGATAATTTCAGCAACTATATTCCTGAAAATCTTTGTGGAATATATGATGAAACAATCAAAAATGGTTCATACCTTTCTCGCGATAAATATAATCTGATTGCATTAACTCTTTTGCGTGAAAAAATTGGGTGTGACTTGAGTAGTATAGCAAATATGTCTGAGGGACTTGAAAACAGAGTAGAGAGTTCACTTAAAACATGTACGAACTTGAATGATTTATATGATGATGTGAAGACGAAAAGATATACTCATTCAAGGATAAGACGTGCAGTTTTAAGTATGATGTTTGGTGTTACTGAAAATGATGTTATGATTTCTGCACCATATTGCAGAATGTTGGGCTTCAACTCTAAAATATCAGCGAAATTAGGAGAAATGGTTAATAACTGTAAAATACCATTTATGGTTAATCATTCCGACTTTTTAAAATATAATAATCCTGAAATCAAGAGAATTTTTGAGTTGGAATGTAAATCAACGGACATCTATAACCTGATGTTAAAAACAAATGGTATTTGTTCAAAGGAAATGACATATTCACCCAAAAAGATATAATATTTTGCAGGAAAACTTGCAAATTTTATTGCAATTTTATATTAAAGAATGTATAATAACAAAGATATGCTTAAAACAAATCTGGAGATGTTTAAATGAAATCCTTGAATTTTTCTAATGTGGATTTAACAACAAAAAAACTCTCAAAGGGTCACAAAAAGCTTGTTAAATACATATCTGAAAATTATGATAAAGCAGCATTTATGACTGCATCTAAACTTGGTGAAACTGTTGGTGTCAGCGAGTCCACTGTTGTGCGTTTTGCAACTGAAATGGGTTTTAAAGGATACCCTGAATTGCAAAAAGAGTTGCAACAGATGATTAAATCAAAGCTTACAGCTGTTCAGAGAATGGAAGTTTCAAGCAATTTAATTGGAGAAGATAATGCTATAAAAAAAGTTCTGAACGGAGATATTGATTTAATCCGTGATACTCTTGAATCGGTTAGTGATGTAGAATTCAAAAAAGCAGTTGAAACAATAAATAACGCAAAGAAAATATATATTCTTGGTGTTAGAAGTTCTGCTGCTCTTGCAAGTTTTCTTTATTTTTATCTGAATCCTGTTTTTGAAAATGTTGTTCTTGTGGACACATCAAGCGGTAGCGAAATGTTTGAGCAGATGTTCAGAATAAGTGAAGATGATGTTTGTGTTGCTATAAGTTTTCCAAGATATTCAAAACAGACAATCAACGCTCTTCGTTTTATAGATGACAGAGGAACAAAGATTATTGCAATTACAGATTCTGCAGTTTCTCCAATCGCAGAATATGCTGACACATTGCTTGTGGCTAAAAGTGATATGGTTTCTGTGGTTGATTCTTTGGTTGCTCCGTTAAGCCTTATAAATGCTCTTATAGTCGCTCTCACATTTAGTCGTCGAGAGGAAGTTTATAATAACTTTAATAAACTTGAAAGCATTTGGGATGAGTATCAGGTTTATGACAAATCCGATGGTGATGAAAATGAGTAATAGAGTAATTGTTATCGGAGCAGGTGCAGCGGGTACAATGGCAGCCGGAGTTGCTGCTGAAAATGGTGCTGATGTACTTCTTTTGGAGAGAAATGATAAAATTGCCCGAAAGGTTATGATTACCGGCAAGGGTAGATGTAATGTCACAAATAATGTGTCGGATGTTCAGGAATTTATCTCAAATATTCCAGGAAACGGAAGATTTTTATATAGTGCATTTACCTCATTCAATTCTCAGGATGTTATAGATTTTTTTGAGGATTACGGTGTTAAACTCAAAGTTGAAAGAGGAAATCGTGTTTTCCCCGAAAGTGACAAAGCGGTTGATATAGTTGATGCTTTGAATCGTTATATTACCGATTCGGGTGTTCAAAGAAAAACTGAAAGAGTCAACAAAATTATTACCGAAAACGCCCAAGTAAAGGGTGTAGAAACGGAATCAGGTAATTTTTATAAATGTGATTCCGTAATCGTTGCAACAGGTGGTTTGTCATATCCTAAAACAGGTTCAAGCGGTGACGGGTATAAATTTGCAAGGGACTTAGGTCATACAGTAACTGAATTAAGACCATCACTTTCTGCCTTGATTTGTAGAGAAGGCTTATGCAGCGAATGTATGGGACTTTCTCTTAAGAATGTTGCAATTAAGGTTTTTGATACAAAAAAGAAAAAGGAAATATATGATGATTTTGGCGAAATGCTGTTTACCCATTTTGGCGTATCAGGACCTATGATTCTCTCTGCAAGTGCCCATATGAGGGATATGATTAAAGAAAGATATGAAATATATATAGACTTGAAACCTGCTTTATCAAATGAAAAACTTGATGCAAGAATTCTTCGAGATTTTTCAGATAACAGTAATAAATCCATCTCAAATGTTTTGGCATTACTTTTACCAAAATCATTGATTTCACCTGTTTTAAGACTTTCTAAAATAAAGCCGAGCGAAAAGGTTAATCAAATCACAAAAGAAATGCGAACAAATCTTATAAACACAATTAAATCCCTAAAACTTACTGTTATGGATTTTAATGATATAAATGAAGCAATTGTTACATCGGGTGGTATTAAAATCAGTGAGATAAATCCGAAAACAATGGAGAGTAAATTGTGTAATGGATTGTTTTTTGCAGGTGAGGTTATTGACTGTGACGGATATACGGGTGGATTTAACTTGCAAATTGCATTTTCCACGGGACATTTAGCAGGGGTTTCTGCAAGTAATAGAAATAGTGAGGGAATTTATTATGATTAATGTAGCGATTGATGGTCCTGCAGGAGCAGGTAAAAGCACAGTTGCTCGTGCCGCGGCAAAGGAATTAGGCTTTATCTATGTGGATACAGGTGCTCTTTACAGAGCGGTTGGTGTGCATTGCCTTCGTAATAATATTGTTACAACGGATGTGGATGGTGTTGGAGCAGTTTTAAAGGATATTACAGTTGAACTTAAATTCATTGACGGTGTCCAACATGTATTCTTAAACGGTGACGATGTTTCAACGGAAATTCGACTTCCTGAAGCATCTATGGCAGCCTCAAATGTATCTGCAATTCCATCGGTAAGAGCTTTCTTATTCGATTTGCAACGCGATATAGCTGCAAAGAATAATTGTCTTATGGATGGCAGAGATATCGGCACAGTTGTTCTTCCAGATGCAAAAGTTAAAATCTTTCTGACTGCAGACCCGGAAGAAAGAGCGATGCGAAGATTTAAAGAACTTCAGGAAAAGGGTAGCACAGTTACATATAAAGAGGTTCTTGATGATTTAATTGTTCGTGACTATAATGATTCACACCGTGAAATTGCACCGCTTAAACCTGCAGAGGATTCAGTTGTAATCAATACGACAGGATATACGCTTGAGGAATCAATAAATAAAATAATCGAAACAGTTAAGGAGAAAATGTAATGGCAGACAAAAAAATCTTTGATTTTACAGATTTCAAAACAAGAACTACTTTTAATGTGGTCAGACCACTTTGCAATCTTGTTTGTAAGACCCGTATTAAGTTAATTGTTGAGGGTGAAGAAAACATTGACAGAGAAGATGGATTTATTATTGCAGCAAATCACACAATAATTTATGACCCGATTCTTATTGCAACAGCATCTAAAAAAAGACTTATTCACTTTATTGCAAAATCAGAAGTGTTTAAAAACCCTGTTATCGGCGGAATTTTAAAGAGCTTTAATGCATTCCCCGTTGTTCGTGGCAGGGGGGATATGTCAGCACTTAATTATTCAAGTGATTTGGTGAAAAAAGGAAAAATTCTTGGCATTTTCCCTGAAGGTACTCGTTCAAAGGATGGATATCCCAAAAAGGCGAAATCAGGTGTTGGCCTAATTGCAAGAAATGCAAAATGTGATGTTGTACCTGCCGCTATTTGCTATGATGAAAACGGAAAATTCGGTGCAAATGTCTATATCAAATTCGGCAAAGCAATTAAATACGAGGATATGAACTTTACTGAGGATGGCGGTACTAAAGAAAACAAGGAAGTTGCTAATAAGGTTATGGATGAAATTGTTCTTCTTTGGAGGGAGTGCAGACAGAAATGCAAGGTAAAATAACACTTGCTAAAACTGCAGGTTTTTGTTTTGGTGTTAACCGTGCTGTCAATATGCTTTATGATTTAATATCAAAGGACGAAAAGATTTGCACATTAGGACCTATAATCCACAATCCGCAGGTTATTCACGATTTAGAAAGCAAAGGTGTTACAATACTTGATGATATAAAAAACGCATCAAAAGACAGAAAAGTCGTTATAAGAACTCATGGTGTGGAAAAAGATGTATTAAAGTATTGCACTGATAATTCCTTGGATTATATTGATGCGACATGTCCCTTTGTAAAGAAAATACATAAAATTGTTGAAAAAAACTCGAGTGAAACTATGCCGGTTCTTATTGCCGGGGATAAAAATCATCCCGAGGTTATAGGAATTAAAAGTTATTGTGTGGGGGATTATTTTACATTTAATTCTTGCGAAGAGCTTGAAGAAATATTTAAAAATAATATTTTCAATCCCGAAAATCCTTTTATTGTGGTTTCACAGACAACATTCAGCATAAAAGAATGGAAAAAATGTGTAAAAATTATAAATTTACACTATACAAATGCAAATATTTTTGATACAATATGTAGTGCGACCGAAGAAAGACAGGCAGAAGCACTATTGTTGTCAAAGAAAAATGACGCTATGATAATAGTAGGCGGTAGAACGAGTTCCAATACTGCAAAGTTAAAAGCAGTTTGTGAGCCTAACTGCCCGACTTATTTGATTGAAACGGCTGATGAGCTTTTGGACATAGCTTTCAGTGATGTTCAGTCAATAGGCGTTACTGCGGGTGCATCGACTCCCGACAGTATTATTAAGGAGGTTATAAATACTATGTCCGAGATTTTTGAAAACGCAAACACAATTAATAAGGAGGAGACAGCAGGCTTTGAACAAATGCTTGAGGAATCACTCAACAGTATGAGTTCTGACCAGAACGTTGTTGGTACAGTTGTTGGTTTCACTGCGACTGAAATTCAGGTTGAAATTGCAGGCAGAAA
>JAZSBY010000017.1:0-39806 GCA_045602655.1 Candidatus Fimenecus sp.
TGTGTAAATAAACATACCGACTCTTCAAGGTAAGTATAAACTGCTTTGTGACAAAAGTGATTATATACAAGTTTTCATTTATTACCTGCGGAACTGACCCACCACTGCAGGGAACATTCTCCTTAATATAATTTTTAATGTAACGTATTTTTACATAGCATCAGTCTGTACGGTGGAAAAGCTCTGTGAAGAAAAGAAAAGGAAAGGAAGGTGAAATAAAATATCGCCTTTCTATTAAGAAAGACGATAAAAGAATTAAAACAAAGATAGTAAAAATTGTTTTATTTCAGCACTAAAAAGACTAATTATGAAGCAAACACCCCAACCAAGAGCACTGAGTAAATAATCAATAAATTTGTGCGTTTCTTTTTTAGAATTTAAACCAAACCCCGTTAATAGTTTGCTTGGTAGAAACACTATGAAATCAATCCAGAAGAATAAACTAAAGTTTTCTTTGATTTGTGAAACAAAAACACCTTTAGCTTTAGCTAAACCATCTCGGTAATCCTGATAATCTAATGTGTTTGCCTGCTTGATAATTTTGTCAATGGTTGGTTGTAATTCGATAATCGGAAAACTGCCTTTTTTCCAACATGACAAATAAAAAACGGCTCTCAAATACCCAGATATATTCTTTAAAAGCCGATATGCAAAGGCAAACGCAAATACACCAAAAACTAATTTCAAAAAATCATCTCCTTATGAGCAATATAACACAAATTAATAATAAATGTCAATTTTTAATAGTTATCTTCAATGTTTTACATTATGTAGGAATGTAGTTATACATAAATACATCGTAAATAAATGAATACTTGTTACTATGCTTCTAATATGGTGACATAGTATTTAGAAAAAATATTTGAAAGAAGGTTAAGTAAATGGCACGAGGAACGTTATCAATACAACCACAGTGGACAAAACAATTTTTATCTTGGGACGAGGTGCCTGTACTATTTTACACTGATACTGCGAGTATCTTATTACATAAGGCTGAAGATACGGTTAGGCAATTGTGTCAAGAAGGAAAAATACCAGCTAAGCGTATAGGAAGACAATGGGTTTTTGAAAAAGATACTTTTCGTAGTTTTTATGGAAATGTTCAACCTGAAAGAGGTGACTAAATGCGAAAATTTGTAAATTATCAAGAGATGAAGGCTTTTGTATTTCCAACTTTTTTTGGAAAGTACAGAGTTGAAATTGAAGACTCTACAGGTCAGACAATTGAAAACACTCTTGTTGACTCTGAAGATGAAATCGGTGGGGTACTCAATAAACACGGTGACGGTATATGGATAGAAAAGGCAACGTGAGACCTCATTCAAAGAAATATGCTGGGTGTACAGCCAAAATTCAAACCTTAAGAAACGGAAGAGTCACGTTAACTGTTTATGATAAGGAAATGAAGATGGTGCTGCATAGGGAATGTGAGTCTAAAGAAGATGCTAAACGTCTTCTACAACTCAGCGGTCAGCAGTTCCAAAAAGTACAGGAAACAATAATCTATGTAGTAAAGGAGTGACAAAATGACAACAAGCTTTACAATTCAGATGCTTATAGTTTTAATCTTTGCTGGCCTTGTGATATACGGATATACCAAAGAAGATGAAATTAAAGCATGGGAACAACGAACCAAAATAAAACTGTTTCGCTACATATACAACAGAATAGTTGCTTATGAGAATTGGCGAGACATGAAAAACACAGGTGTTAAACCTCATGATGTAACTAATGCTTTGTTTGAAGATGCTTATCACTATTATGATGGCTACAAAACAGTATTAAATGTTATAGGGAACGAGGACCACGAATTAGTTGTAGCTATAAGAAATAAGTGGTATGCCTGCTACAAGGTAATCAGAGATAGTGGCTTAGGCGAGATGTTTTTGGATTTTGTTGAAAAGAAGCAAAAACCATATTGATAGTTTTACAACTCACATTAAGAAGTAAAGGAGTGAAAATATGCAAACAGTAAACAGAGAAGTCTTTGAGCCAAAGAAAGACTGCTGGGCTTGTGAAAACGGTGAATGTCAGATTCTTACCGTGACACATTGCAGGCGTTCCCCAAAGTGCGGACATTATCAAACTGCTGTTCAACATACTGTAGGTATTGAGAAAGCACAGGCAAGGCTTAAGGAATTAGGTATTGATGTCAGCAAGTACAGTGTGTTGAAGCAAAAAAATAACCGTGTCAGCGGGAACTAACACGGCTATATAAAAGGAAGTTAAATTAAACCTCACAAGTTAATTATAACTTCCTTTTACAAATTTGTCAAATAAAAACGCATCAGCGGAAAGAAGGAAGATTATGAAAATTAAAAAGATTATTGCACTAATTAAAGATAGTAAGTGTTTGAGTATCTTTGAAGGCAAAGACTGTCAGTGGTTATCTGACGGATATGCATTGTATCCTGTGTTTAAGGATTTCGAGATTACACCTGAAATGCTTTGTGATATACACGACCTCAATATTGAGAAAATGGCTATCCATAATAAGGTGTTACCAACGGTATTCAATTATGCTGATATTGCTGAAAATGAAAATCAGTTATATAAGAGTAATATTGAAATCGTTTATCACGGTAAGCATTTTATTGGTTATGAAACATCAGAGGGTATTTCGTTTGTTGAAAAGAGATATTTTGCACCGTTTACAGATTTGGATGAAACTTATCTTAATGTATATGAGAGATATACAAAAGATGGAATGATGTATTTTGCGGTTAAAAACGGAATGAACCTTGTTGGTATCATCCTTCCTAAAAATATAATCACAAAGAAATTTGTTGAGGATTTTAACTCAATGTCAACTGCATGCACAATTGCCCTGCAGAATGTGAAAGAAGAATAAGTATGAATTATCCAAAACTTATAGAACAAAACTTTTGGAATGTGATTATTGTAAGAAATAATCCGTATGGCTACCGATTGAATCTTAATCATTACATAGTAAGAGAATTTTACTGGAGATATAAGGAGAAAAAGGGCATTCCACGAAACTTCCCTTTATCTGACCATGAACGGTTTGAATTTGAAGATGTCGCAATAGAGTGGCTTATAAAACATAAGTATCTGTTCTATAAAGATGACGTGCAGAAAAACGTAAGTTAAAAATGAATTAAAAGAAGGTATTAATTATGTTAGAAATAAAAATAAATGAGTTGTATCCACATCCGCAAAATCCGCGTAAGGATGTAGGTGACGTGTCAGAACTTGCTGACAGTATTAAAAATCAAGGTATATTCCAAAACCTTACCGTGATTAAAGGTGGTGCAGGTGTTCCTGAAGGAGTAGAGGGATATACCGTTATTATCGGCCACAGAAGATTAGCAGCTTCAAAACTTGCCGGTATTGAAACTGTTCCCTGTAGTGTGGTTGAAATGGATGAAAAGCAACAGGTCGCTACCATGTTGCTTGAAAATATGCAGAGAACTGATTTGACCATATATGAGCAGGCACAAGGATTTCAGATGATGCTTGATTTGGGCGAAACTCAACAGAGTATTGCTGAAAAAACGTTTTTTTCACCTGCTACAGTTAGTCAGCGGTTACAGCTGATTAAACTTGACCAATCACTTCTTCAGAAAGCATCGGCGAAGCAGATTTCTATTGTGGACCTTAATAAGCTGAATAAGATTGATGATATTAAAAAACGAAATTCTTTGCTTAAGCTTATCGGCACTTCTAATTTTGATTACGAATACAAGAAGACTCTGGAAAATCAAAACAAAGAAAAAGCACAAAACTCTTGGCGAAAGGTTTTACTTGAAGCAGGTCTTACAGAAATCAAGTATAGTGAACGTTACACCGGAAAATACAGTAGCAGTAAAAGATATTACATTGCTAATATCATCGGTAACAATGCAAAAAAATATGTTCGAGCTGATGATGAAAAATACTTTGCTTTTGACTATGGTAACGTATATTTTAGCCACGACCTTGTTCCTAAAAAGAAAACCAAAGAAGAAATTGCAGCTGAAAAGCTTAGAGAAGAAAATAATGTTCGCATTCAGAAAATTAAAGATATATCGAAAAGAGCTTACGAGCTTCGCAGAGATTTCACTCTTTCAATTTCTGATTCAGCGGCTAAAAAGCTTATTTTGGTAATAATTGAAATGAACATCAGACGAGAATGGGATGATGCCTTTAACCATTATTATGTTGATTATAAAACATCAAACTTTACAGATGATGAAGCTATAAAAAAGGCAGAAGAATATTCAGAAATTGCAAATCTCATTAAAAACAAGCCTTACGAATCACTTTTAAGACATACTTACGCTTTGTCCGGTGACAATGCAATGTGGTCTTATGTGGATGGGCGGGGAAATTACGATTCAAATGAACGTCTTGATATTATATATGACTTTCTTATTAAACTCGGCTATCAGATGTCCGATGAAGAGAAACAGTTAAAAGACGGCACACACGAATTGTTTAAGAAAATAACGGAATAAAAAACAAAGGAGCGTTACAAATGAGTAAAGTAACAGTAGAACCAAACACAAAGCGAGTGATTCTCAAGGGTGTATATTATTATGCAGTCAAATTGATATTGATTATAAAAATGTTAGTAAGTAAACATAAAAAGGACGGAAAACTGCCGTCCTGTAGTTAATCTTCTGATTTTTTAGTTTCAGTTCCTTTGTTTAGGCGTTCAAATAATTCAAGTCGCTTTTTTGTTAACGCTTCTTGTATGTTAATGTTTTTTGGATTGTTTTTGTCATCTCTGCGTAAACGTTCCTCTTTAATCAATGGTAGGTTTTTTTCTTCCATAATTACACCTCCGCAAAATAATATGAATTTGATTACGGTTTTAAAACTCTTTCATGCTGATATGCATTATTTAAAATGCTTACATAAGGAGCAAAGAATCTTGAAGCAAATGATTTTACATCATCATTAGTCTTGCCAAGTTTACCTTTTTTCATACAATCAATTTGTAAAATAAATGCTACGTTGTCTGAATAGGCTTCTTCAAGCACAGCAACATATTGCTGAATTTTTGAATGATTTTTTCTTCTATAAAAGAAGCGTTTTTCCTTAATTTCTTCTTCATTAACTAAGCAAAAATATACAACATCCGCATTTTGAAAGAGTTTTACATAAAAATAAGTATCGTCCTTTGAGGGTATCTTATATTCCTGATTTGTAGTGCTTTGTAACTTGTTTGCACTTCTTCTTGCTATCATTTTACAATAAGGTAAACTCGTGGGATTTCTCTTGGGAAATTGTTGGACTACTGAAATACGGAATTCACAGTTGAAATGTGCTTTTAATTTTTCATATAGTTCAGAACATATAAGACCACTTGCATATTCAAAATGGCCGATACCTGTTGGATTTTTTATAGTGTAATTTGCTAATTCATTTGTGATAACGGTACAGGAGTCCATAATATCATCTGATAATTTTCGGTATTTATATTCTATCGTCTTATATGACCTGATGATATAAAAATAATAATTAACAATACTTATAACTATGAAATATAGAATTTTGAAAACAAAGTGAATATCTCCTAATAGGATATTTGGGACAAATGCACCTACTATGAGATTAAAGATTCCTAACACCCACTCTTTGGAAAAGGAATAGAGAATCTTTAGAAAAAGTATTCCAGGACTATTAGAATTCCTGTGGTCGTTCATAAATTTGAGTATTCTTTTTTTCATTGTGTACCCCTCTCTGGATTTATGTAGATTTTGTAGGAGGTTATTTACCTAAGATAGTATAACTCCATACATAATTATTATCGTATCTAAAAGGCAAAATGTGACAAAAAACTGTAATTTATTACAAATTATAAAAAAATTTTAAAAAGGTGAAAATATGATACATGAATTAAAACAACATCCTGAACATTTTGAAAATGTTATTTCAGGTAAGAAATTATTTGAAGTAAGAAAAAATGACCGTGATTATAAGGTTGGTGACTTACTTGCATTGAATGAATATAACCCGGACACAAAAGAGTATACAAATCGTTCTTGCATTGTTTACATAGATTATATTCTCAATGACCCTAATTACTGTAAGGAAGGTTATGTAATTCTTAGTATAAAGCCTTGTGTGGTAATGAAAAAATATTCACCACATTGTGAAGCAAAATTTGAATTTGATTATTCAGTACCAATGATTCAAAATGCAAATCCAATGGGGAGAAATAGTATATGACACCAGAAAAAGCGATTGAAGCAATAAAATTTGAAGGAATCAGTATTGAGGGAAATGCCGAGAGGGTTGCAGAATTCTTTGAGAGTTTATCTGTCGCAAAATCTGCCCTTGAAAAGCAGATACCGAAAAAAACATCTTGGGTTGATAGTGTTCCTCATAGTAGATGTCCTACTTGTCACAATGCGGTAGCTGTTTATATTGATAGTCCCAAATTACCTTATTGCTATTGGTGTGGTCAAGCATTAAATTGGGATGATGTAATAGAACCCCAAAAGGAAGTATATATCAATATTGACAAACTGAGTAAACTCTTTGCGAGTCATTCTGATTATCACGGCGATACGATTCTCTCGTTGATTGGCTGTATCTCTGAAGGCAAAGAGGTTTCTTCAGCAAGACCATTAGATACAGATAGAATTAAACTCGAAGCGATAAAAGAGTACCAGAAAAAACTGATTTATGAAATTGTAAACAGGCCACCTGAAAAGACTCCTGACGGTGCTTTCTATATGAGTGGTCGTGTTGATAGACAAAATGAAATCATTGACATTATAAACGAATTGGCAGGTGTATATATTGAAACTCAAAAAGAAACTGAAACGGGTAAATAAGCCCGTTTATATTAAACATAAACAGCGATGCAACAAGTGTGTGCATCAGGATATCAGCTGTTTTGTGGATTGGTCTGATAGAACTGTCCGCACCAAGTTTTTTAACTTCGGACAAGCTGAGGACATTAAAGACAGTGACCACTGCCGATTCTATGAAAGAAAAGACGAAAGGAAACATTAACAATGATAAAACACTTTTGTGATATGTGCAGCAAACAAATCAATATGAATGTTGATGGTGTAAGTGTAATGTTCAACGCACAGGGTATGGCAATACGGAATAGTGTCAATGAGGACTTGCACCTGTGTTTAGACTGTGATAAGAAGTTAAAAGCTTTTATACATAATTCAGCGGAAAAGAAATAATAAAAAAGACGGTGAAGCTCAAACTAACTTCACCGTCAAGAGTACATTATATATGCACTTTTCTAACACAAATAGTATATCATAATGTGCTCAAAAAGTCAAACAAAACGGGGACGGAAGGAGTCCCTTGACGGCCTCGTATTGTATAGTAACAACTCAACCATTTTTATATTAGGAGTACATAAAATGAATTCTTTTGAAAATAGTCAGGTCAAAGTCCAGTCAGGGGGATTTATCTCGAATTTAAAGAGAGTAAGAGAACAGATAAATTTTCAGCACTTGGTCAGAGAATATGAATTAGACGAAGTGCGACAAATCAATGAATTCTGCAGTATTATCGCAGATGTTCTTACTCTTCCACCTCAAACTTTGATAGTAATTGACGGAGAGCAAAGATACGTAGCAACTGTTCAGGAAGTTTATAAACAACTTGATGAAAGACACATTGGAGTTGTGCTTGAGAATTATAACAAGATAGCATATAGAATCAAAAATCCGAAAACATATATCCGCACTGCTTTGTATAACTCATACTTCGAGCTTGAAAACAAAAGTGCAAATGAAACAAATGTGAGGTTTGCAGAAAATGATTAAAGAGAAAAATACAAAAGCAGGTAAGCTTTTAAATACAGACTTTTATCCTTGTTGGGATGATGGCAGAAAAATTTCAACAGGACCAAAAATTTCAAAAGGCTCAACCGAAGCACAGAAGAAATATAACGATATCAAAGCTCAAAAAAATGTAATTTATCTTATAAACGAAAATTTTGACGAAAATGACCTTATCGGCCATCTTACCTATGCTCCTGAATATGCTCCACAGAGTGAGGATGAAGCAAGACGTGACATGGTGAATGCTCTTCGCAGAATAAAAAGAATGCGTGAAAGAGAACTTGAAAAAGTGATTGCTGCTTTGAAAAAATTGCCTTATGATGAAACTTTTGCAGATTTTAGAAAAAAACTTGAACTTAAAAGAGACAAGCTCTCTGCACCATTCAAGTATATGTACGTTATTGAAAAAGTTACATATCAACGTGGCCCACATAGAGGTAAGGATAATTGGCATTTTCACATTTTTATGACAGGTGGATTAGAGCGTTCAGAGGTTGAGGCAATATGGAAGAAGGGTGTCCGTTCAAATGTTGACCAATTCCAACCTGATAGATTCGGTCCTGAAGCTATGGCAAAGTATATGGCAAAAGACCCACAAGGCACAAAGCGTTTTGTTTGTTCACGAAATATGAGCCGTACATATAAGCAACCAAAAATTAAAAACGCAAGATTTTCAGCGGGACACCTTGCAAAACTCTCACAAGAGAGATGCGATGACAAGCAGTATTGGGAGAAAAAATATCCCGGATACAGCTTTGTTCGTGCGTTCCCACGATTTAACGAGTACAATGCCCATTGGTACTTGACTGTTGTGATGTATGCTGCAGGTGATGGCCCTGTTCCAAAGTGGGATATGGATAACTGGCCAAATGACGATTGGCAGAATAATTTATAACATTTCAGCGGAAAGGTTAAAGCATTATGTTTGAAGAAGATTTGAAAGTTTTAGAAAATCAAATAGCAAGAGCTAAAAAGCAACTCAAGGGTAAGGCAAATACCATTGAGGGGTATTATCTTGCCCGAAAAATTCAAATCTTTGAAGAAATGCGTGTTGACCTTCTTATTCAGATAGAGCATGCACGGGAGGATTGATATAGTTTGACTTTAGCAAGACTTAACAAACTGCGTGATGAACTAATTGCGTTGAGAAATGAAAAAGAAGAGTTTGAAATAAAAGCGGATAGCATACCGGGAGGACAATTCAACGGTATGCCTTCCGCTAAAAGTTCTGGCAATAGCAAGGAACAAAGATATATTTCTTTAATTCATGATAAAGAGACGATACTTGAGGTGAAGTGTAAAAGAATTGAATTGAAGTATGCTGAAGAAATTAAGTACATAGCAAACATAAACGATGAAACATTACACAGTATTTTTATGTATCGCTTCCTTTATGGATGGGAATATAAAAGAGTAGCAGAAAAGATAAGTAAAAAAATGTCAGCGGATAGTGTCAGGATGTATGTAACAAGATATTTAAAAAATAATTAAAATTATTATTGTTGTTCGCTCATTTATCTGCTATAATATAAAATAGAAGATAAAAAGATATTGTTTTTCAAGCACTCTGCAAAGAGTGCTTTTATTTTGCAAAAAAGGAGGGAGTATCCGTGAGTGATGAAAAGGAGAAGAAGTTAACACCCCAACAAGATAGATTTTGTCGTGAATATGTTTTGAATGGCGGCAAACAAAAACAAGCAGCAATCAGTGCTGGATATTCCCCTAAAACAGCAAGTGTGCAAGCATCAAGGCTGTTAACAAATGTTAACATTCTCTCGCGCGTACACGCGATACAGATTGAAGAGTTAAAAAAAGCCTCCATTACTCCTGAATTTGTTATGTTGCAGTATTTGAAAGTTTATAATCGTTGTATGCAGAACGAACCTGTTACGGAGTGGGATTATAGCGAACATAAACTTGTTGAAACAGGTGAATATACTTTTAACTCAAAGGGTGCTAATGATGCTCTTAAGCAAATGGGTGAATATCTCGCTATGTTCACAAAGAATATTAATCATAGTGGACAAGTTGAAGCAAGCCCTGAATTGGCAGCAATTTTACAACAGTTACAAGCTCGGAATGATGCTAAATGATATTAAGTGATAAATATTTAGACTTTTTGCAATCGAATGCAAAGGTTGAAGTGCTTGAAGGAACGACATTTGCCGGTAAAACAACGGTGGGTGTCGTTAAATTTATGCTTCGAATTGCTCAAAGTAATAAGAGATTCCACGTTTTGTCTGCATTGGACCTGGGAACTCTCGAAAAGAATATTATAAATGCAGAACTCGGAATCCTTGATGTTTTTAAAAGCAATGTTGATTATAAATCAAACGGTGACGGAGAAATCACCCTTCCCCACATAAAGTACAACACACCGAATGGCACAAAGATTATATATACCCTTGGATATGACAATAAAGCCCGATGGAAAAAGGCTCTTGGCGGTCAGTATGGATGTGTTTATATTGATGAAGCAAACATTGCTGATATGGAATTTATCAGAGAAGTGTCTATCAGATATGATTATATGATGATGACACTGAACCCTGATGACCCATCGTTACCGATATACGAAGAATATATAAACCACTGCAGACCTTTACCTGAGTGGAAAGATGGTACACCACCCGAGATGCTTGAACAACTTAAAGAAGATGCGAGAGAAGGATGGGTACATTGGTATTTTACATTTGATGATAATGCAGGTTTGACACCTGAAAAGAGAGAGCAACTCCTCAGCGGTACACCAAAAGGAACAAAGCTTTATAAAAATAAGATTTTAGGACTTCGTGGCCGTGCGACCGGTCTTGTATTTGACTTGCAGGATAAAAACATTATCAGCATTGATGAAGCCAAAAAATACAAGTACTATATATTCTCTTGTGGTGTGGATACTTCATATTCACAGCAAAGTGAAGATACTTTTGCTTTTATATTTACCGGAATTACTGAAGATAGAAAGAAAATCACGCTTGATTGTGAAGTGCACAACAATAAAACAAGAAAAACACCATTGACACCAAGTGATATTCCGAAGTTGTTGATAGATTTCCTTGAAAGAAACAATGAGTTGTGGGGTTTTGCAAAGAATATTTTTATAGATTCAGCGGACCAAGGCACGATTTTGGAATGTCAGAAGTACAAAAGGCAACACGGCTTAATATACAGTTTTAATCCTGCATGGAAAAAGACTACTATTATCAACAGAATAAAACTACAAAGTGGTTGGATGGCTCACAATGATTATCTTATAGTTGAGAACTGTAAGGCAAACATTGATGAGCTTAATTTATATTCTTGGAAAGAAGATAAGAACGAGCCTGAAGACGGCCACGACCACACCATAAATGCTGACCAATATTCCTGGTTGCCGTATAAAGATAAAATCGGAGGAATTAAAATAGATGAGTAAGATAGGAGATAAGGTGAAGAAGATGATTGTGAATTGGTTAAATATACAACCTGCACCAATACAAACAGTGACATTGCTGGAACGAGTGCCGTTTGAATTAAGAGTAATTGAAAATCAAATATGGTACAGGGGCGAAGCTACAGAATTAGACCAATTCTACAAGCAAACAAAAAATGATATTGTAACAGGTTCTCGTTTTTGGGGAGCAACGGTAAGCCAAAGTACTCGAAAGATACACACAGGACTACCTGCAATGATTGTTGATTCGTTGGCTTATCTTGTGAAAACAGATATGGATAAGGTCAAATTCAAGAACAAAAACGGTGAAGAAAAGTGGAATGCAATATGCAAGAACAAACATTTTGATTTTACTGATATTGTTGGTGCCGGTGTTGTTGGTGCGTTATCTTCAGGTGATGGTGCTTGGAAAATATCTGCAGACAAGAAAATTTGTGATGTGCCGATTGTAGAATTCTATTCAGCGGACCGTGTAGAGTATGAAATCAAGCATGGCATTATATGCGGAATAGACTTTATAACGGATATTCCACACAAAAGAAAAGTGTTGAAACTTAAAGAAAAATATCGTGCAGGACATGTTTCTTACGAGCTTTATGATAATGATAGGCTTCTTGACGAGAAGGAACTTGAAGAGATTACAGGACTTTACAATGTTAATTATGAACAAAAAGGCAATTTCAGCATGGCTGTGCCATTGAAAATATACAATAATCCAAAGTATAAAAATCGCGGAAAAAGTATTTTTGAAGATAAGCTTGATGATTTTGATGCGTTTGATGAGATTGTTTCTCAATGGTTACAAGCTTACAGAATGGGAAGAGCCCAAAAGTATATTCCTGATAATCTTATACATCGAAATAAATTTGACGGTACTCTGAAACAACATAATCCTTTTGACAATGAATATGTGACTGTTGAGGAAGCAATAAATGAAATGGGTGTTAAAGAAAGTCAGATTCAAGTAGTACAGCCTGAAATTCGTTATGAAGCATTTCTTGAAGGATACAAGTATTATCTTGATTTGTGCTTGCAGGGCATTATATCTCCTGCAACATTAGGCATTGACCTTGGAAAAATGTCTTCAGCGGATGCACAACGCGAAAAGAAGGATGTTACGGGAGTTACAAGAAACACCATAACTGAAAGGCTTGAAAAAGTTCTGCCAGACCTTATTTGTGCTATTTTAAATACATACGACATTATGCAGAACAATGCAGTTGAAGACTATGAACCGGAAGTGTCTTTTGGTGAATATGGTGCTCCTGACTTCGATAGCCGTGTGGAAACTGTAGGTAAAGCTGCAACAAATAATACAATGTCAATTGAAACACAGGTGAGAGAACTCTGGGGTTCAAGTAAGGATGAAGACTGGATTAAGAAAGAAGTACAGCGAATAAAGAACGAAAGAGGTATTGAAACTGTTGATGAGCCGAAAGTAGGCGAGGATTTTGACATCTAAAGAACTTGCTGAAATCTTTGAAAAGATAGAATTAGAGATAATATCGTCTTTAAAAAGGAACTTAAAGAAACACCAGAAATGGGAAAAGGACCTTGATATTGAGTGGACTGCTTGGCAGTCATTAAAAATTAAAGGTCTTGAGAGATTTCGAAAAGAAAACAGTGAAATTCTTTCACAATACACAGACCTTATATCAGCGGAAACCCGTAAGATGATTGAAGAACAGTTTGCTGAAGGTGAAGACCTTGAAGCAGAACAGTTAGCAGAATACGGTTTTACTGAAACGACAAACGATAATTTCTTTGAAATCTTTGATGAGAAGATAGAAAGTATTATTGAAGAAATACAGGGCAAAGAAACATCAGCGGAAAAAGCTGCTTTGCGAATGATGGATGATGTTTACCGTCGGACTCTCTTAAAAGCTGAAACTGCAGTTGCAACAGGTTCACAAACTATACCAAAGGCAATTGAGGAAGCAGTAAGAGAATTTGCTAAGAAGGGTATAAACTGTATTGAGTACCGTGATGGCCGTAGAGTGAATATTGCTGATTATGTTTATATGGCTCTTCGTACTGCTAACACCAGAGCAAACTTATTAGGTCAAGCAAAGCAAAGAATGGCATTAGGAATTGATACCGTTCGTGTAAGTTCTTATAATGCCTGTTCTGAAACTTGTTTACCTTGGCAAGGTGGTATTTACATTGATGATGTTTTTGCTACATTTGATGGTGAAATCAGTGGTGATAAAGGCAAAAGCAAGAATGGTAAATGGTACACGCTGTTGTCAGTCGCTGTCAGGGCAGGGTTGTTTCATCCTAATTGTCGTCACAGCCTTACTACATATACCGGGAATGGTAAAGATTCTCCAAAGGTTGATGAAGAAAAAGCGAGAGAAAATTATAAGCTTGAACAGCAACAGAGAGCGTTAGAACGAAAACTTCGCTATTGGAAACGCCGATATGAAGCAGAAAGCGACCCTGTATTAAAAGAAGGCTTGAAAAATCAAGTTAAAAAGGCTCGTAATAATCTGAAAAACTTTGTTGATGAGCATAAAGAGATTCTTCGCCGTGACCCGTGGAGAGAAAAGACGTATAATATAAAAGATGAAACAAAAGTATTGAAAAACATCGAAGAGCAACATCAAAGATATCGTGAAGTTTTAGGTGATAAAGTTCCCGAAACACTTGCAGAATTCGAAGGAATCAAGTATAATGATAGTAATCAATGGGGCCAGTTGAAAAATGAATACAGAACTGTCAATCAGTATAAAATTGACAGTGGTTCTTGTACAGCTGACGAAATTCTTGAATTAGACAGAAAACTCATTTCAGAAAAAAGAGAGAATTTTAATAGCAAACATAATACATCAGGAAATATTGCTGGAGCATACTTAAATGATGATAAGGAAAACTTCTATTTAGCACATAGTAAAATAGACTCAGCAGAGAGTAATGGTGCAAAGTCTTATAAAGGCTCAAGCAAATTAGTGTTTTTGTCTGAAGAGAGAAAATATCTTTATATTGATGTTGAAAATAAGTATGGTGAAATAAGAAACAACACTTTTGTCGACACTGAAGCTAAACTATTTGAATATTTCGATAAATTATATGAAAAACGAGCTTTTGACACAGTTACAATGATTTCTGAACGTGGAATGTGTGATAGCTGTAAGGGCGTTATGGAACAGTTTAAGCAAAGGCATCCAAATGTTACGGTTAATGTAGTTTCTAATAAAAAAGTAAATAGTGATGTATGGAAACGAAGAAGGAGATGAGATGGATTATGGCAGAAATAAGAGAAACAATGTACGCAGAGATGTGTGATGACCTAAAAAGAGCGACGACATTCTTCAAAAAGGAAACTTTACTAAATTCCGATGCTTTGGAACATTACTGGTTAGACGATTGCGTTGAGATGCAGTATGATGAGGGATTGAGAATAATTGCGTTAATGCCTCTTATAAAATGGCAATTAAAAAATAATCACTTATCAGAATCGTGTGAACATGAACTCTCCTTGTATTATGAAGACTTCAAAAAAGGAAAATTCAAAAATTATTTATCTCAGGAAGATTATGAACTTATTGAAAAAGACCTTGATTGGTGTTGGGAACACTATGATGGACAATTTAAAAATTGTGTTTAAGCACTTGCTCTGCAGGTGCTTTTTTAATGATTATTTACTGATTCAAGCACTTATCGAAGGATAGGTGCTTTTTTCATACCCAATTTTAAGAAAGGAGGCATTATAATGCCAGGCGATGAAAAGAAAAAGCCCGAAGAACAGCAGGATAATAACGAGCCTGAAAAGAAGCAGGACGATGTAAAACCTACTGATACGGACACAAATCCAGAAGACAAACCGGAGGATAAGCCTGCAGGTGATGATGGTAAGAAGGAAGAACCTGAAAAGAAAGAGGAGAAACCTACAGAAGAACCATCTGATAAAGACCAAGGTGATGAAAATGGTGAGGGTGCAGATGTACCACCAGCCGATACTCCACCTGTGGCAAATGACAAACCTGCGGAGGATTCAGTTAATTTGGAATTACTCAATACAAAGGCACAGCTTGCTGCTATAAAAAGTGGTATTCGTGTTGATGTGGTTGAGGATGCAGTTTGTCTTGCAATGCACGACGCTAAAAAGAATGGTGAATTAACCGAAGAAAGCGTTGCTGAAGCCCTTTCGGGAGTGTTGAGCCGACATCCCGAATGGAAAAATACACCTGAAAACACGAACAACTTCCGTGTAGGTGGAGATGGCTCAAAAGAAAATCCTTCATCAAATGATGAGATTTCTAAAATTTTTGGCAATGTATAAGGAGGAATAAACTATGCCAGCAAACACAGTAAACTATGCTATTCAGTTTGCACCTGATATTATGCAGAAGTACACTCGTGAACTTCTCTCATCAGACCTTACAACACAGAATATCAATTTTGTGGGTGCAAACGAAATCAGAATCCCCTATGTAAATATGTCAGGTTATAAGGACCACAGCAGACAGGGTGGATTCAATCGTGGTTCAGTAAAGAACGAATTTATGACAAAGAAACTTGCCTTTGACCGTGATGTTGAATTCTTTGTGGATTCAATGGATGTTGATGAGACAAATCAGGCTCTTTCAGCAGCAAACATCACAAATGCGTTTATTTCAGAACAGGCAATCCCGGAAACGGACTGTTACCGTTTCTCAAAACTTTATACAGAATACACTACACTTGGTGGTGAAGCAACACAGGATGTAACTACTGCCGCAAATATTCTCGAAAAGTTTGATACACTTATGGAGCAGATGGATGAGGATGAAGTACCGGGTGAAGGCAGACTTCTTTATGTAACACCTGCAAAGTACACACTCATCAAACAGGCTGAACAGATTCTTCGTAATATCGGATTAACAAAGAGTGCAACAATCAATCGTCATGTTCGCAATCTTGATGAGGTTATTCTCAAGAGTATTCCAAGTGCACGCTTGAAAACTGCTTATAACTTCACTGAAGGTTATGCACCGGCAGAGACGGCAAAGCAGATGGATATGATTCTCGTTCATCCAAAGTCAGTTATCGCAACTGATAAACACTCTTACATCAAGCTCTGGGCTCCCGGTTCACATACTCAGGGTGACGGTTATCTTTATCAGAACCGTAAATACGGTGACTTGTTTGTTATTGATACTCGCATTGAAGGTATCAAGATTAACCTTTCAGCAGAATAAGGAGGGCTAAAACATGCAGAGATACGCAGTTAAAGGCAATCGTGAGATTGCTATTGAAAATGAAGCACAGGCAAAGGACCTTGTTAAACAGGGTTATGATATTGTTGACGGTAGCGGCAAGCTTATTACTGCTGGTAGAGGCAAATCAGTGCCTTATGAGCAGTATGAGAAAGTCCAAACTGAAAACGAAACTCTCAAGGCCACAATCAAGGAACTTGAAAAAGAACTCAAGGAATTGAAAAAATCTTAAGGGGCTGATTTAAATGTCAGCTTATGTAAGCAAGACAGATTTTTCGCAAATGTTTCCTAATTCGCAGATACCGAGTAATGAAATTGAATTATATTTAAAAACCGCAAGTGTCGATATTGATTCTCTTACATTTAATCGTATCGTTGCCTGCGGTTTTGATTCACTTACAACATTTCAAAAGGCAAAGGTTCAGAATGCAGTATGTCGTCAAGCAGAATTAAGATATCAAAATCAGGAGTTGTTTGACAGTATTATACAGTCTTATAGTCTTAATGGTGCTTCAGTAACATTTGACAAAAGCAGACTTGTAACAATCTGTGGTGCAACTACCTCAAAGGATATATATGCAGAACTTAAACAAAGCGGTCTTTGTGTAAGGAGGCTGTAATATGAAGTATCCCAAGTTAGTGCCACCAAGACTATGTCATACTAAAGTCATTGTAAAATTCCTGGGGGATTTGGATATTGAGGGTGACGAGGAAATCCTTTGTGAGTTCAGCGGTAAATGTAATGTTCAAATTAAAACAAAGCAACGACTAACAGCCGATAAACGCTTTGTGACAATAAATGCTACTGCTTTGTTTGATGGTGATATTGCTCCCGATATATCAAATCCAAAAGGAATACTTGAACTGAATGGTAAAGAATATCGTATTTACAGTATGGCGAAAGAACTTAATCCGGATGGAACTGTGAATTACACGCGTTTGGAGTTGACTGAATGAGTTGTCAGGTGAAGGTTAATGTTAAACTTGACCCTCAATTTAAGAGTATGCTCTTTGAAGATATTAAAAAAGCGGCAATGCTCACTATCGAAGAGGCAAGGGATGATATTACACAATCACAGACTGTGCCGAGAGATGAAGGACACCTTCAGGATGATGCATTTTCTTTTTCCATATCGTCACCACCGAATGTTATAGCAACACTCGTTTATGGCGTTCCGTATGCCCGGTATCAGTACTTTGGCAAAACACGAAAAGGAAATCCTTTGAATTATCAGACAGTCAACAATCCATACGCTCGCTCTCATTGGCTTGAACCATATGCAGACGGTGTATATTTGAGGGAACATTTTATAGAAAATCTTAAAAAAATAAGGGAGGGCGGTTAATGTTATATTTATCAGATATTGCTAAATACATAAAGGAGAAAATACCAACAATTAAAAACATTTCATCAGGTGTTATTGATGTGAATAAAGACCAAAGTGTTGGTGTTTTTGATAATAACCGTTCACCAAGCACACGTATTGCTTTAGGCGGTGCAGAAAACACCCGCTATTATAAGCAACAAATTACAATTTTAGTGCATTGGGGCAAGACACAGAAAGAGTGTTTTAATAAGGCTACAGAGCTTTATAAACTGTTTTTCGGTGTATCCGATGTTACAGTCAATGATAATCATATCGCCTTTTTTACGGCATATGAGCCCCAAAGTTTAGGCTTTACACAGGATAAGATATATGAATACCTTATACCTGTGGATATTTATATTAACAAGAAGGAGGAATAACCAATGGCTAAAACAGGAGTTTTTCCGGTATTCAACAACAAATTCAAGATTGGTGCGGAAAGTGCCTTAAATACTATTGCAGAAATGGAAAGTTTTTCTGTTTCTATTGACGGTAAGGTTGAGGAATGGTCTCCTTTTGAAGAAGAAGGTTGGACTAAAAGACTCGTTACAGGTAAGAGCCTTACAATTTCGCTTAAAGGTAAGCGTTGTGTGGGTGATGCAGGTAATGACTATGTTGCAAATATGGCATATAAAACTGGTCAGGACTGTAATTCAAGCTTTGAGTGGGAAATGCCATCAGGAGCAAAACTTACAATGTCTTGTGTGGTTAGTGTCACTAATCCCGGTGGTGGTGACAGTACAGCTGTTGATGGTCTTGAATTTGATGTTATGTCAAATGGTAAGCCCACATTCACACCAGCAGTTTAAATAAAAAAGTACACCCTCTACCTTAATTGGTGGAGGGTGTTGTTATATCGGAGGTAAATTACGATGGCAAAAATGTATACATTTGACAAAAAATTACTTGTTGACGGTCCTGAAATCAGAATAGGAAAGAAAGTATATCCTATTGATGACCGAAAAAAGACTGTAAAAAAACTTTTAAAAGAGCTTCATAAAATCGATAAGGATGATGAATCTGTAATCGATAGCGACGAACTCATTATCAAGCATGCATTTGGTAAAAATGCAAAAGAGATTTTTGAAATGGATATGAGCTTTAAGGCTCAGCAAAAACTCTCTGAAGATGTATTGGCAATTATGACCGGTGAAGACCCTGAAACAGAAGGTGACACCGAGGGTCGATTTCACGACGAAGAGCAAAAAGAAGAATAAATACGACGACTTTTACGACCTGGAATATGATGCTGTTTTAATTGAGCAATCTATAGCAAAACAATATCACATCTTGCCATCTCAGCAAGAAGATTTATCATACAGTGATTGGGCAAAGCTTGTGTCCGGTTTAATGAATGATACTCCTTTGGGAAAAGTGGTTGAGATTCGCAGTGAAGACGATGCAGATATTATAAAGAATATGACAAAAGAACAACTTGCTATTAGAAATGAATGGCAAAGTTTTGTTAATTCCAATATTACATATTCTGAAGAAGATATGCAAAAACAGTCTGAAATGCTTGAAAAGATGATGGCATCACTATTCGGTTGATTTTAATATTTCATTTATAAAGGAGGTGATTGTGTGTCAGATAAAGACAGCGCTGGTATAGTTTCTCTTGACCTGGTCATTGAGGATACGGCTGAAAAGCAAATTGAAAAGATTGCAAAATCAGCGGTTAAACCTGCTCAAAAGCATTTTTCTAATGTAGGTAAAAGCATTGAAAATGCTATAACAAAACAAACCTCTAAAATTCATAAATCTATTGAGAAAAACATCAATTCTGTAAAAGAGCCAAAGAGTTTTAAGGTTGCAAATGATGCAATCGGTCTTATGGAGCAAAAACTTGGTAATATCGGTTCACAGATGGGTGCAGTTAGCGAGAAAATCGCAAAGGTTGAAGCTCAATATGAGAAATTAGGTAAGGAAAAAGGCTTTGATGACGAAGAAGTTATCAAACTTGAAAATGAACTTACTTCATTACAAGCAAAACTTATCTCTTTGCAATCGACTGCAAATTCAACAGAAGATAAATTGAGTAAGGCACTTACAGGACCTGCTCAAAAGGCACAGCAGGCATATCAGAAGGCTTACGATGATATTGTCAAGCGTGCCGCCAATGCTTCAAAACAAGCAGAACAATGGGCATTAAAAGCTGAACGTGCTCATAGCAAGTCTGCTTCCCGTGCGGCAAAGCACGCTGTTGCTGCTTATAATAAACAAGCGAAGGCAGCGAGAACCTATGCAAACAAATATGCCGATGCACAATCCGATGCAAACGACAAATCCATAAAAGCCGTTGAACGAGCCCATAAGAGAATGGAAAGCACAGCAAAGAGGGCTGCTAATGCATCTTCAAAGGCTATGCACAAAATGGCGAAAGATTCGTCAAAGAGTACATCCGGCATGGGCAGGGCTTTCCAAAAACTTGGTAAAACAATTACCCGTTCAATGAAGGCTGTTTTTGTAACAGCTGTGTTATATAAATTCTTTAAAGCATTTAAGGATAATATAACCGGTGCATTGGGCCAAAACAAACAATTCGCAAAATCTCTTAATGAAATAAAAGCGAATTTATCGGTTGCTTTCACACCAATCATCGAGGCAATAATGCCGATGATTACCCGCCTTGCTCAAGGATTGGCCACAATCACAAAATATATAGCTACATTTATTGCAGCGATATTCGGAAAAACTTATAAACAAGCTGTAAATTCTACAAAGAAGATGCAGGCTCAGGCTGAAAAAGCCAAAGCAAGTACAAGCCGTGATTTTGATGAGTTGCATAATGTTGATGAAGATAGCGGAAGTAGTTCTGATGATTCATCTATAAATTATGATGCTCTCGATACAAGTCAGCTTGATACCGGGCCAATGAAGAAGTTTCAGGAGATTCTTGATAAGGTCAAAGACACTATCGAAAAAGTATCTCCTGCATTCAAAAATCTTTATGAAAAAGGCATTAAACCGGTTATTGACTGGTTAGGCGGAAAAGTAAAAGATGCATTTGCATTTTTAGGCCAACAGTTTGAAAAACTTGGAAATTGGTTTGTCGATAATAAGGACAAAATATCAAAGTTCGGAGACTCCCTCGGTAAACTATGGGGCTGGTTAGAACCTATTCTCAATGCAGCTTGGGAGACGCTGAAAAGTGTGCTCGGAAGTTTATTTGATGGTTTCCTTGATGGGTGCAGTACCGCATTAGATGTAGCATCTGGTGTTATTGACTTGATTGTTTCGCTATTCACAGGCGATTGGGAAGGTGTTAAACAAGCAGGCGAGGATATTATAAATGGTCTGTGGGAAGGTATCAAAAAGAGCTGGGAAAACACAAAGCAGTATCTTACAGACTTGTGGAATGGAATTATTGATATCGTTAAGGCAATTTTCGGTATTCATTCTCCATCAACTGTTTTCTCTGATATCGGTACAAATATTATCGAAGGTCTCAAAAACGGTATTATTGCTGTTTGGGAAAACCTTACATCAGCGGTTAAGGAAAAACTTGATAAACTCAAGACAACCTTTACTGATAAACTCACTACGGCCAAAGAATCTGCTATCAAAAAATTTGCTGAAATCAAAGATGGCATAAAAGAAAAGTTATCAGGAATTTGGACTGATTTCAAAGAATTTATCAATAAACTTCTCGGTGGCATAGAAAATATGCTTAACAAGCCTATAACAGCTATCAACAAGTTAATTGATAAGTTGAACTCTTTGAAAGTGAAAATGCCTGAAATTCTTGGTGGCGGAGAGATAGGATTCAATATCAGAAGATTTTCTTCAATATCCATACCACGACTTGCAAAAGGTGGTATCGTAGATAAACCTACACTTTCTCTTATAGGTGAAGCAGGTAAGGAAGCTGTTGTTCCTCTTCAGAACAATACAGAGTGGATGGAAAAGCTTGTTACAATGCTCGCAAATGCCCTTGTGAGCGTTTTAGCACCAATGATGATGAGAAATCCTACACAAGAAGTAAAGGATGATTTAGAGAGAATTATCAACATCAATGTGGATGGCAGAACTGCATTCTCAATACTTTTGGATTTATTTAAAAAGTATGCAAGTGATGCCGATTTGAGATTAATTACAGGAGGTTGACGTGGAAACATTAGTTAAAACAATAAACGGATGGACTCCACCTTCTCCTGAAAAGTGTAATCCAATCCGTATAACTCAAGTAAAAAGTGAAACAGATTCTACTGGTAATCTGCAAATTAAAAAGATTTTATCGGTTAAGATGAAGTTTGAATTAGAATGGAAATTCATTTCAAAGAGTACTGCTCAGCGGATAATGAAAGAATTGTCAGATTTTAATGCATTGGTAACTTATGAAGATATAGTGACAGGTGAAACAAAATCAGGAAGATTTTATCCCGGTGATTATCAGCCTGTTCCGTCTTTAACATACCAAAACGGGGAAATGCTTTACAAATCTTTTCCCCTTAACATAATCGAAAAATAAAGCAGGGGTAGAAATGCATAATACAACACAACTTTATAAAGACCAGGTTAATAAGTTGCCACAGAGATATGTGATGAACCTGAACTGTATCATTGGTGGTGGTTCGGATTTCATATATCTTGAAACAGAGAATAATGAGCCTCTTACTACTGAAGAAGATGAGGTGCTTGAATTTCCAGCAGCTGCACCCGTTGAGGTTCTTCCCAATGACATATTTGAGTCAGGTTACTCTGAAAATATGTTTATAAACGCTTTTTCAATAGGTACAGCAGTAAAACCCACTATGTGGGTTCGTATTTTCAATAAAGAAGGTAAGTTTAGAAATGAACTACTGTCAACTGCAGAATACAAGCCCACATTTTCTCTTTTGGATGATGAGGATAATACAACAGATATTGTTCCTATAGGCGTGTTCTACGCAGAAAAACTTATCGTACAGGATACAGATATCCGTATTGAATTGTGCGATAAAATGGCATTTACCGAAAAACTTTTTAACCCTCAAGGTGTTCCTCGCTCTTTATATGATATTGCTACAGGAATTGCTCTTGATGTTTTCGCAACGGTTGTAACAACACCGGGTGATTTATCTGTTTTATCATTAGTGGTAAATGATGATATTTTCACAGGATATTCAAAAAAACAAGTACTTGAATGTATTGCACAGGTCTGCGGTAGCTTTGTAAGATTTAATCGTGAGGGCAATCTTGAATTCAAGTGGTTTAGTGAAACAAGTGTTGAACTGAATGGAGATACTGCTAAAGTTCCTCTTGAACTTAATGGTAACACCTTTTATCTTGATGATAATTCTCTTCAAATAACGGGTGTAAAAATTGTCTTTGAGGATACTGAATTATGTTCAGTTGGTACAGACGATTATTTGTTGACCATCAGTGAAAATCCAATTACTGAAACACATTCAGCAGAAATTGCAGAGTTTATACTTAACAGACTTTCAACAACAAAATACATTCCTTGTCGTTATGACCGTATTGGTGGTGACCCATCATTACAGGTAGGCGACATTCTTACAGTAATTGATAATAAAGAGAAATTCGACCCGAATAAGTATGACAGTTATGACAAGTATCCACTTTACATCACAAGTTTAAGCTGGCATTACAACTGTGGTGGTTTCTCCGATACATATATCGCTTCAGGAAACACAGGGGATATGAATACCGATAGGGGAATGAATCAGGCTAAAAAAACCGCACAGTTGGCAAAAAAGATTAAAGAAGCAAAAAAGGATGTTTTAGACGAGCTGGATTCAAGAGAAAAATTCCTTTTAGCATTTAATCAGACCATAGCAGGTTCTATGGGATATTATGTGACTGAAGTTCCTGAAGAAACAGGGGGAGTTGTCCGGTATATGCACGACAAACCTAATCTTGAGGAAAGTATGGTTATATACACTCAAACTGTTGAGGGGTTTGCCTGGACCACTGACGGATGGAATAATGGTGAACCACTGTGGAAATATGGTTTTGACAAAAATGGTAATGCAATCTTGAATACCATTTATGCCTATACCATTACTGCAGATGTAATTTCTTCTGGCTTATTAAAAGCAAAGAATGGTCAAACTTATTTTGATTTGGACAAAGCCCAATTGGTAACAAAAGGGCCTTTTGGTGCGACAGTCATCGGTGATGGAGATATTAACTTTGAAAATGAGAAAGGCGAACTTGCTGCAAGAATTATGCAATATGGTGGAGGCGGTGGGATAGACATCATATTGAAAAAGACAGATAATGATGAACAATCTTTTTGTGTATCGTATTTTGATGAATCCGAGTTGGATGCTGTTGTTGCCTTTGGAGTGAACAACAATGGAGATTGTTTCGTTAGAAATGATTTGAATGTCATCGGAAATATATGCAGTTTCAAGGACATAACGGCAGTTAATAATATTTACTCTCAAGGTGTACTTGTATCTTCTACTGAAAAAGTTAAGGAAAATATTAGTGAAGTTGCTGATGTTCTTAACCTCTTCAAACAGTCGAAAATCTATAATTATAACTATATTAAAAATGGTAGCAACAGAAAAAGTCACGGATTTGTTATTGAAAGAGAAACGCCTGAAGAGGTTGTTGCTGCAGACGGAAAACATGTTGATGTATATTCAATGAGTGCATTGACATGGCGGGGTGTTCAGGAGCTTTTAAATCGTATCGAAGACCTTGAAAAGCAAATTGAAAGTATAGGAGGCAAACAATGAAAATCGGTAATTTACCACAAGCCACATCAATTAACGATGATGATTTTTTCGTCGTTGTACAAAACGGAAAAACAAAAAGGATTTCAAAGGAGATTCTTAAAATTGCGGATGATATTGTAATTGAGGATAACCGTATTTATTTAGTAATCAATGGCCAAAAAATTGGTGTTGGTATCGATTTGCCTCAAATGACAGCTGATAAAGAGATGTCCGATACAAGCACAAACCCTGTACAGAATAAGGTAGCAAAGGCTTATGTTGACGGTGTTGATATTCGCTTAACCGAAAATATCTCAAGCAAATTTGATGTTTCTGCTAATCTTTATAACGAGGCAACGAATATTGCGGGGAAGGTCATAAATGCAACTACAGGTGAGTTGGCTGACAATAGCACTTATACTGCAACGGATTACATTTACCTTAAAGCAGGTCAATATATTATGACCTATGATAATACAAGTGCATACTTTGCAAATATGGGTACTTATGACCTCTCAAAAAATTTCATTAAAAGAACTGACCTTTTAAACGGAAGCATTAACATTACAGAAGATTGTTATGTAAGGTTTAGCGGTGCAACAACAAGAGTTGCAGGGAAAGAAATTATGCTTGTTAAGGGTACGGAATTACCAACAGAATATGTGCCGTACTACATTAAGTTAAAGCCTGAATATTTGCCCGACATTGATATTGAAAGCGGTCTTTCTACCGTTACAATAGCAGATACAGATTTCATAGAAACTTCTGCAAACCTTATCAACCAAATGACGATAGAAAAAGGCAAGGTTATAAGTATTGCGGGTGTAAAAAACGACAACACAGGTTACCATATTACAGGCAAAACATATCTTAAACCTGCAACAGTTTATACTGCTCTTGCTTCTTATCGTATTTCATATTATGACAAAGATAATAATCATATAAAAAGTGTTGATATTCCGTCAAGAACCGAACCTATAACTTTTACAACACTTGACGATTTTGCTTATGTGATTTTGTCCTTGTATTACAGTCCAAATATTGATTATAAATGGCAATTAAACGAGGGAGCTGAATTGTTACCCTATGAACCACAACACCTTATAATCAATGGGTATAGGTTGTATGACGAGCCTGATGTTGTTGCTGACCCAATAAAAGAGTTTGCAGAATGGAACGAAAACTTTGTTGATAATTCTATGCCATTCTTGTTGGAAGAAGATTTTGACACACCAACAGGTAAACAAGACGGTGAAGAAACAGCAAGTAACATACTTTCATATTATGATGAATTGGTAAATCTTAACCCTGAATATATCACCAAAACAGAAACAACAGTTACTGCAACAGGCGGTACACAAAAACTTGTTAGATATGACTTCGTTGAGCCAAACAAAGACGGCACAGAAGACCTTTTCCCACAAAACAAGGTCAAGATTATTTTATCAAGTGGCACACACAGAGAATATTCGGGAATATATGGCTTGTACAATGCAATGAAACAAATAACCAACAATCCAAGTTTAATAGACTTGCGAAGAAATGTACATTTTATTGTTATTCCTGTGTTAAGTCCTTATGCAGTTGACACGCACGGCAGAACAAACGCAAACGGAATTGATATTGCACGAAACTTTGAAGTAGGTTGGGTTGCATCTAATCCTACAAATTCTGACGGAACTGAAAATCCAACTTATGGTGGTACTGCACCACTAACAGAGCCTGAAAGTGTCTATCTCGATAGTGTGTTAAAAGAAAATTCAGATGCTTTATTCTATGCTTCTTGCCATAGTTTCCAAGGAAGCCAAACAGATAGAGCAAACCATATAATATGGTGTGCAAGTTCGACCAATTATGTCAATAATATTGGTGGAAAAGTGGTTGACAAGATTTCAAGACTTTTGCGTGAAAAATATGCAGGCGTTGACTTTGAATACGGTAACGGACTTGTTGACAGCCCATTAACTTTGCTTGGTAGTTCCGATATGGACTCCCCCGGTGGTTCAGAGGGCAGACAAGCATTAAAATATCAAATTCAAGGTTGCACATTTGAAGTTTGTGATTGGTGTAGATTTGAGGACAATCGCCAAACCGAGGGAAAATTAACTGATTTTGCAATTCTAAGAGCCTGCGAAGTATATATCAATTTGTTGTTGGTTGTGTGTAAAGTGTCTAATAATCAAAAAACAGATATAGGTGACATTGAAACTGCACTTGACAGCATTATCGCAATTCAAGAAAGTTTTATTGGAGGTGCGACAGTATGAGCATAGCCGATAAGTTAACAATTATTGCTGAAAATGTATCGAAAGTCTATGAAGCAGGTAAAAAAGCAGGTGGCGGTGGTGGAACAACAGGCAGACGAGAAAAAACAGGCACTTTCACTATTGACACAAACGCAGGTTCACCAACAATTACACATAACTGTGGATTTGTTCCAACAACATTTATAGTCTATCCTATTGACGAATATGTTTCAGGGGATTTAATGATACTCGGTTGTGTTATGACTAGTACTAATTATTTCTCAAACATAGTGTTTCAAAAGGCTCCCAACACTATTTTAGAAGGTAAAGCTTCATCTATTGAGTGGGGTCAAGCTCTAACAAAGCCCGGCGAACTAACTGAAAACACAGCAACATTAGGTTATACAAGTGGCGCTCGTCTTTGGAGAGCAAATTTTGAATATGGTTGGTTAGCCATTGAATAAAAAGGTGGTGAATCCAATGCAGATATATGAAATGATAAAAGCTGTTGCAGGTGGTAGTACGATATTGGTAATTGCAGTATTGACTTTAATTCAAATATCACCACTTAAAATCAATCCGTGGAATTTCATCGGTAAATCATTAAAAAAACTTGCCCGAAAAATCGGACAAGCCATAAACAGTGAGTTGTTTGATGAAATAAGCTCGTTTAAAGAACAAATGAAAAATCTTGAAGAAAAGATTGATGGTGTGGAAACGAAGGTCCAAGATGTTAAGGATGACATATCCGAAACAAAAGCCATTGATTGTCGTACTCGAATACACCATTTTGGTGATGAAGTATTACATAATGTGAAGCACACCAAGGAACATTTTGATGAGATATTAAGAGACATTAAGACCTATGACAAATACTGTGATACTCATCCTGATTTTCCAAATCATACTACCGAGCTAACAAGTAAGCGAATAATTGAAATTTATGGGGAGTGCCTGAAGGATGGCGACTTCTTATAAAAAATATATAAAAGAGAAAGGCAAGTGCAGATTGAGTTTGCACACCTTTCTCTTTTTATTTTAATTCTAATGTAAAGGAGAATTATTATGAAAAAGTAATATCTAATCATAATTCACTTCAAACTCAAAAATTATTAAAATAAGGAGAAAAACAATGAGTAACAAAGGAATTGACGTATCAAAATGGCAAGGAAAAATTGACTGGGCAAAAGTTAAGACATCCGGTATTCAGTTCGCTATGCTCCGTTCAAGCTTTGGATGGGGAGAGAAAAACAAGGATGTTTGCTTTGAAGAAAATTATGCGAATGCAAAAAAGGCAGGCGTGCCAATCGGTGCATATCATTATTCCTATGCTAAAACACCTGAAGAAGCAATTAAGGAAGCAGATTTGTGTCTTTCAATTTTAAAAGGTAAAACCTTTGAATATCCTATCGCTTTTGACATGGAAGAAAGTAGTGTTGCTGCACTCGGAAGAGAAAAAGTGTCAGCGATTGCAGATGCCTTCTGTTCAAGAATGGAAGCAAATGGTTACTACGTAATGATTTACGCAAATCTCAACTGGTTCCAAAACTACTTTACAGAAGAAATCTTCAAAAAATATGACATCTGGCTTGCACAGTGGTCTTCAAAGATTACACTTAACAGAACAGTGGGAATCTGGCAGACATCGTCAAAGGGTAGGGTTAATGGTATCAGCGGAAATGTTGACCTGGATATCGCATACAAGAATTATCCATCAATCATTAAAACAGCAGGTCTTAACGGATTTTCATCAGTTAAGAAACCTGAAAATAACGAAGCTAACACTACAAAGAATGATATTGCAAGTAAGTCTGTTGATGAACTTGCAAGAGAAGTTCGTGCTGGAAAATATGGTAATGGTGAAACTCGTAAAAAGGCACTCGGTTCTCGATGGGCAGAAGTGCAGAAGAGAGTTGAAGAGCTTATTGCTGAAGAAAAGAAAGCAACAGTTACAAAACCATCCGCACCACCTGTAAGAACAGGTTATAAAAAAGGCGACAAGGTTACTTTTAAGAATGCAAAGTTGTATTCAACTGCATATGATAAGACTGTTGACAAAGCTATCAGCGGTACTTATTATATTTATGACGGTAAATGCATCAACGGCAGATACCGTATCACAAACTCAAAAGACAAAGTTGGCAAGGAACCTGTTGGCTCTAATGTAACAGGCTTTGTTGCACTTTAATAACGACTATTAAGGAGAAGTACTTATGGATAACAAAAAGTTTGAAAAACTCTGTAAAGAAGTTGTTGTTAAATACTTCAATGAACATGTTGACAGTACCGATAAAACAGAGATTACTGAAGACGATGTTTATATTGTTTGGCTTTGTAAGACTCTTCAAAATAACAAAGCTCTTGTAAGTACAACTGTTTCAGACGGTATGTATTATGAAATTACCCACAACGGAGATAAGCATGAAACGTATGTTGATGCTTATAAGAAGTGGGAAAACTTTTGCGTAAAGGAGAACTAATCATGGAATTTTTTGAAATCGTAAAGGAATACATTGTAATCGGTGTAATTATTATCTGCCTTATTGTGGGCTTCATTCTTAAAAATCTTGTCAAGACAGATAAGATTAATCCGTTCATTCCTCTTGTTATGGCTGCATTGGGTGTTCTGCTCAATGTGTGGTTTAATGGCTGGGTTTTCAATCCTACCGTGTTCATCGGTGGACTTGTGTCGGGCCTTGCCTCATCCGGTGCGTATGACGGATATAAAGCAATTAAAGAATACTTTGGTAATGTAATCACTAATCTTATTAAATTTATGAAAAATGATACAGACCGATGGAATGAATAATAAGTAAAAAAACATCATCATTTTTTATTTAAGTGTGTTTTAAGTAAAATCAAATTAAAAATCGGAGGTTTTTTAAAAATGAAATTTGATAAAGCATTAGAAGTTATGAAAGCGGGCAAAAAGGTTAAACTTCCATCTTGGGGTGGATATTGGTGCTGGGATGAGGAAAAACAGACTATCATGATGCACACCAAGGAAGGAAATATTCTCGACATTAGAGATACACAGAGAGTAGAATATACTCTTGGCAATGTTCTTTCTGATGAATGGATTGTTGCTGATGAAGCTAACACTCCAATTCTCGGCGGTGTTGCAACCTTCAACTTTGGCGAAGCTATTAAATACCTCAAGACAGGCTTTAAGGTCAAACGCCTTGGGTGGAATGGTAAGAATCAGTATATCCAGCTTGCCAAAGGTATCAGTTATGTGACACCTGCAGGTGAAGTGGTTAACTGTGAACATGATGCAATCGGCAATATGGCTGTTGCATTCCACGGTACATCAGGTGTACAAATGGGATGGCTCGCATCTCAGTCCGATATGCTTGCAGAAGACTGGATTTTCGCCGAATAACCTTTTGCAATCAATTGCAAAAATGATATCATTATATCAAAATTAAATAATTAATCACAAAACCCCTCTGTATTTCGCAGAGGGGTTATTTTTCTTTGTCACAATTATATTTGTATTTTTGATTTGTTCTATGCTATAACTTTTTCTAAAGGGGCTAATAGATTTGTTAGGTGCAATATTTATTTCATAAAGCTGTGTAAAATAGTTGACAAACGAGAAAAAAAGATTATAATAAAGATAGGAACTAAAATGGTATCCTTAAAGAGAGGTGGTTTTGGTGCAAAACAAATAATTTCGCTTCATTTTGCTGCTTTTTGTAGATTAGGAGTAGTGATTATTATGCACATAATAAACGAAGAAAGAATAATAACTAAGAAATTCTTGCAATTAAGGGAGATTTTAGGATTAAATCAAGCTACATTTGCGTATTTATTCCAAATGTCAAGACAGGCATTCTCAAAATTAGAAAAGTGTGAGGAAAATGCCAAGATGAATTTTTCAACTATTTTTGTTATATTCCACATATTGGATACAATAGTTGAACATGAAAATTTTAAAAATATGAATGAAGAACAAAAAGAAGCAATTATTGAAGTGAAGGAAGATATTAGTATATATTTGAATAAAAAAACTAAATACACGAAAGTTATAAATGACATATTGTATTAAGAAAGGGGTGACGCCATAATGTCCTTAGTGGTTTTTATATTGAAATTCGTAGAAATCGTTAGTTGCAACATGTTTAAGAAAACTCGGAATAATAGTTTTAGGAGGAATCGATATGTTAAAAAAGAGAATCCAATTAGGGATGATTATGGACTCCACTTTTTCCGTGCGTTCCGTACTACATCGTGTTACGCAATATAGTACCTTAGCGTCGGAGCCGTTTTATATATTCATACAGTTGAATGATGATGCTGAAAATGTAGGTTTAGATACCATTAGTAAGATAGAAACTGTTTCAACTGAGTGTTTTAATGAGAAGATACCTGTTTCAGTTGGTTTTTTGAATGACCCGGAACAGTGTAAGAATATTAAAAGAGGAAATTATGATTTTGAACAAATCAACTTATTTTTCTTTTCTGAATCACCTCAAATCTTTGAGTGCTTTAAAATTTCAAAGATACAACTTCTTTTCATTCGAGCACAAGTTCCTTTGTTGAACAGCATTTTAAAGAAAAATGTTAAAATTGTGAAATCAATTGCTATGTCGGTAGCAACAGGAAATATGTTTGCTGACAATAGAGTGCATTTTAAGATTGAAGAGTTTTTTAAGGAAAAGATTGAATGCTTTGGTGATAAGGATATTACACTTATTATTGAGCGACCAATAAGACATGATGAAATCAGTGATGCAACATATCATCCAAAAGCCATTCAGTGGGTTATGGATAAGTTCTTTACTAAATGATTATTCCAATAAAGCTATCTCATATTTCGAGATAGCTTTATTTTTTGACAACCCTTTTGACCACCATTTTTACAGTTTTTTATAGTGTTATATAGGTATTTGCAGGTGAATTAACAATTTAAAAAATAAAAATAAAACCTTGAAACGCCTTAAATTACAAGCATTTCAAGGTTTTTACGATGGCAGGGGCAGTAGGATTCGAACCCACGGCACGTGGTTTTGGAGACCACTGCTCTACCAACTGAGCTATACCCCTAAATTGTATTGTTAAATTTGAAATGACACTTATTTCAAATCCTCAAATATTATACATAGCACTTTGTGTTTTGTCAAGGTAAAATTTATTTTTTATAAAAAGCAGTCTAAAAATAGACTGCTCTGTTCACTGTTTAATCCATATTCTTTTCAAGGAATTTCACAACATCACCAACAGTTTTAATTTTCTTAACTACTGAATTTGGAATATCAATATCAAACTCGTCTTCAAGGGCACATATAAGCTGAATAAAACTTAGTGAAGTGAATTCAAAATTCTTATCAAGTCTTGTTTTTTCTGTAAAATCAAGGTCTTCTCTACCTGTTACTTCCGAAAAAACCTTTTCAATTCTTTTGACCATAACTTATCCTTTCTTTTCGTTCATATCTGCAGTAATCTTTTTGAAATTAACCTTACCCATTACAGTTCTTGGCATTTCTGCTTGAAAAACAATTTCTCTTGGCATTGCAAATTCTGCAACATTGCTTTTGCATGCTTCCAAAATTCTTTCACGGAGTGAGTCAAGGTCTGTATCCATTGATACAGGCTGAACAACTGCAACAACACGTTGACCAACACTGCGGTCTTCAACACCGATTACACAACTGACAGCAACACCATTACAACCGTTAATTACCTCTTCAATCTGTGTAGGGTAGATGTTATAACCCGATGAAATAATCATCTTACAATGCCTTTGCCGGTAATACAAATACCCGTCTTCATCCATACATCCTATATCGCCTGTATGAAGCCACTTTTCACCATCATCGTGAATTTGCAAGGCAAGATTTGTTTCAACCTCATTCTTGTAATATCCCTTCATAAGTGTAGGGCCTGTAATACAGATTTCACCATCTTCACCACGAGGCACCTCAGTATGAGTGCCGAACTTACAAATTTTGATTTTATTATCGGGAAGTGGAAGTCCTGTGCTACCATACTTGTGACCAAAGAAAGGGCTGATACAAGCAGCTGACAGGCATTCTGTAAGACCATAAGCCTCTGTCATCTGTTCGGTTGAACCGCCATTTTTTAAATATTTATTCATTCGTTTATGGAGTTTGTCGCTACATTTATCACCTGAAAATGCAACCATTTCAAGGAAAGACAGATCTTGTTTTTCAATTTCCTCAGAACGGGAAAGTGCTTCAAATAAAGCGGGAACGGCATAAACGTGATTGATTTTGTTTTTGAAAATCAACTTTGTACAAGCCTTAAAATCAAATTTTGGAACAAGGAAAACCTGCATTCCAAAGTAAAGCATTACATGCATACACATAGCAAGTCCAAATCCGTGAAAAACAGGCATAAGTGCCAATGCTTTTTTTCCCGCAGCATCTTTTGTATTATCGCGTTTGATTTCTTCCGCTTGTACAGCCATACAGTTAAATGCACGGTTGTGTATCATAACACCCTTTGGAATTCCTGTTGTGCCACCGCTGTAAAGAATTGCGGCGATGTCATCACCTTTCCCATCATCAACCGGAAGTGATTCTTTTCGATTTTTGCCGGTTTTGAGAAAGTCTTTCCAATAAACAATGTTGTGATTTGGGTTAAATTTTAAATCCAACTTATTCTTCATTAAATAAAGTGGTTTGAGGTAAAAGGGGAGTGCATCTGCTATGCGAGCCAATATCATTACCGGTTTTTGTGTTGTTTCCCATTCCACTTCTGCAAGTTTAGGATAAAGCATATCAAATGTAATAATTGCCCTACTGTCAACATGTTCAACAAACTTTTTAATCTCATTTGCAGAAAGTAGCGGATGAATCATATTTGCAACTGCACCCATACGGTTGATGGCATAAACGGAAATGAGTGCCTGTGGTGTGTTTGGTGCTACAACAGAAACAAAATCACCTTTTTTCACACCACTTGCCAGTAATGCTTGTGCAACAGTCTCGATTGTTTCAATCATTTGTGCAAAGGTAATCTTTTTGTTATTAAAATTAAGAGCGTAATAATCAGGATATTTCTCTGCAGTTTCTTTTAGAAGAGAAACCATTGAAAACTCCGGATACTCAGGTCTGAAATTTTCAGGCGAGTGGTTTTCACTCCAAATATTTCTTTTTCTTGTCATTTTATTTCACCATATTTTTCATAGTTGACTACTTCTAAAATCTCATTTTTATCATTAACAAACACAACTTTTGGATAGTGGTTTTCATTTTCCTCAGGTGTCATCTGAACATAGGCCATAATAATAACCTTATCGCCAACTTCGACGCATTTTGCAGCTGCACCGTTAAGGCAAATGCAACCACTGTTTTCTTCACCTGCGATTATGTATGTTTCAAATCTGTTGCCGTTATCAATATCAGCTATTTGCACTTTTTCGTATTCGAGCAAACCTGCAGCATCCATCAATGTCTTGTCAATTGTAATACTACCAACATAATTCAATTCGGATTGTGTAACCGTAGCACGATGAATTTTGCTTTTCAACATTGTAAGATACATTTTTATACCTCTTTTAATCTATACTTCCGTAAAAATATCCACCCAAATGGTGAGTTTATATAATTATATCATACTATTTTCATTAACACAAGATATATGTTGACGGATAAAGAGTAAAACTACCATTTTTAGCCGAATTTAACAGAATTTTTACATGTATATATGAGCCGGAATCTTGACTTTATGTACATTTGTATATATAATAAGTTCAATTATAATTATCTATAATGGGTTTGTTATGCACAAAAAAACAATATCACTTTGAGGAGTATCAAAAATGAGGTTCAAACTTACATCATCGCAAAGGAATTTCTACAACAAAAATTTCACTCTGGACAGTCAAATCTGGAATCAGGGTGTTATGGAGATATTCCCAAAAGTATATTCCTACGAAGAAATTAACAATGCATATAACAAACTTGTTGAAACTCATGACAGCCTTCGTGTAAAACTTGTTGAAACCGAAGATGGAATTGTTGCAGATGTTAGAGAACACGAGTATATAAACTATCGTTTCTGGCAAGTAGAAACCGAAGAAGAACTTATGAAAAGGGCTCAGGATTTTCTCAATGAGCCTATTGACCGATATGGACTTTTGGTTGATTGTGCAATTTTCCAGACTCCAACTACATCTGGTGTTATGATTAACGCTCACCATATTGTAGTTGACGGATACAGCGCTCTTGTTATGTCTGAACATATCAACAATTTCTTGAAAAATGAGAATTTTACGCCGGTAATTCAAAAATATCCTGCTTATGTTGAAAAAGAAGAAAAATACAAACACTCACGAAGATATGTAAAATCAAAGGAATTCTGGCTGAAAGAGTTTTCAAGCAATCCTCAGAGTCAGATTTTCCCAACAGCAGAAAAAGCCATTGATTTTTCGTCAACTGAGTTGAATCACCCTATATCTGAAGAGCTTTATAACAAAATAAAGGCACTTTGTGATGAAAAAGAAATTACTCCTGCATCGTTTTTCAACGCGGTAAATACAGAATATCTTCATAGAATGTATGGTATTGAGAACTTTACAATTGGTGTACCTGTATTTAACCGAACAACTGCCGACGAACTTAATACAATCGGTCTTTATATGCATTTAGTACCACTTGTTATCAATGTAACAAACGATTCGTTTATTGATAATGCAAGGCGAATTGAAAATTCACAAATGAATCTTTTCAGACATCAAAGCTTCACTCAGCAGGACATTAAGGATTTGTTAAACGAAAATGGGTTTTCTGTCAATCAGCTTTTTGATGTTGTTTCCGACTTTCAGGAGTTTACTCCAAACGAGGAATATGAAATGCGAATTCCTTATAGTAATTCACTTTCTGTTCCGGTTGAGATGCATCTTCAGACTTTTGATGAGGGTAGGCACAATCTTAAAATCCGTTACAGAACAGCATATTTCAGTGAAAAAGATATTCAGATTATGCTCAAATCAATAGTTGCATTAGCAGAAAATGCACTTGAAAATCCAGATAAAAGTATCTCTGAATTGGAAATGATTTCAAAGTCAGAAAAGCAAAAAATCCTTTGCGATTTCAATGATACAGCAGTAGACTATGCAAAAGACAAGTGTATTCACGAGTTGTTTGAGGAACAGGTAGAACGAACACCGGAAAAGATAGCCCTTGTAGCAAGTGATAAGAAGGTTACATATAGGGAATTAAACGAAGAAGCAAACAGAATAGCAAACAGCCTTATTGAAAAGGGCATAGGCAAAGGCGATATTGTAGGCTTAATGTTACCGAGAAAGAGTTATCTTTTGTCGGCGTTATTTGGCATACTCAAAACAGGAGCAGCATATCTGCCAATAGATTCTGAACTTCCAAAAGAGAGAATAGAATATATGTGTCAGGATACAAAAGCAAAATTTGTTGTGTCACAGGATAATATTGATTCTCTTTTAACAAATGACAATAATGCAAGCCCAAAAATAGATATGACAAATGACTCCTTGTGTTATTGTATTTACACATCAGGAAGTACAGGACAACCAAAAGGTGTAATGGCAAGACATAGGAATGTTGTGAACTACATTTCTAAAAATGAACATAATATCTTTGGTAAGATTATTAAAGAAGACTTTGAAGCAATCGTTTCAATTTCAACTTGTAGTTTTGATATATTTGTAACAGAAACTATTGCAACACTTGTCAATGGTTTAAGAGTCGTGCTTGCAGATGAGCAGGAATGTAGAAATCAGTACGCACTTAACAGACTTTTAACAAGAGAAAAAGGAGAGTTTTTACAGACAACACCAACAAAGCTTAAGGCGTTGACAAGAGAACCGGGTCAAAGAGAGTTTTTAAGAGATGTTAAGGCAATACTTCTTGGTGGAGAAGCAATGGAGCAAACATATCTTGAGGAACTTAAAAAGATTACAAATGCAAAGATATATAACATATATGGTGTAACAGAAGTGCCAATCTGGTCAGCCTTTGTGGATACTGATACATTCACAGATGAAGTAACAATAGGTCATGGCATAGCAAATACGCAAATGTATGTTGTTGACAAGTACTTAAATCCAACACCAATAGGCGTAATGGGTGAATTATGTATTGCAGGTGATTCAGTATCTATGGGTTATCTTAATCAACCTGAACTTACAAAGGAAAAATTCATAGATAATCCATTTGGAGAAGGAAAGCTTTACAGAACAGGTGACCACGCATATTGGACAGAAGACGGTAATCTTGTATTTATAGGCAGAAAAGACTTCCAGGTAAAAATTCGAGGACTGAGAATAGAACTTGGAGAGATAGAAAGTGTAATTCAGACAATAGAGGGAATAGAAAGAGCGGTAGTTGTTGTAAGAAAAGATAACGAAGACCGTCAGTTAATTTGTGCCTTCTATACAGGAACAGAAATCAATTCAAAAGATTTCAGAACAATACTTTCAGCAAAACTTCCAAAATATATGGTACCGCATATCTTTACACATCTCCCTAAGATGCCAATGACAGCAAGCGGTAAAGCAAACAGAAAGGCATTACCTGAAATTGAATTGAATAACATTTCAACTGAAACAGAATATGTTGCAGCAGAAACAAAGGCAGAAAAAGCACTTACAGAAGCGATAGAAAAAGTTTTAAATATAGAAAAAGTAAGTATATTGGATAACTTCTTTGATTTAGGTGGTGACTCACTTAAATCAATTGAGCTTGTTGCAAAATTAGAAGAACAGAATTACACAGTAAGAATTAAGACAATCTTTGAAGCAAAGGATGTCAAGAGTCTTGCAAAAGAGTTAACAGAAAAAACAAAAAATGAAGAAAAAGTAGAATATGATAGTGTTCTTCCTGCAACAGCAGCACAGATGAGAATATATACATCACAGCTTTTAAGTCCTGTGTCAACCCATTACAATATCGTAGCAGCATTTAAAACAGAAGAATTGAATGTTGAGAAACTTGAAAAAGCTGTTAATGGGTTAATTGTCCGTCACGAAGGGTTAAGAACAAGGTTTGAAAACAGAGAAGGACAGATAGTACAGGTTATCAATGATGAAGCAACAATAGGAATTCAAAAACTTGATAGTGATGATATTTCTTTGTTTAATACTGCATTTGATTTAAGTACAGCCCCACTTTTAAGAGTTGGATACTATGATAATACAATTATGGTAGTAGCACATCATATCATAGTAGATGGTGAATCTATGACTGTGCTGTGTAAGGAACTTAATGAATTGTATATGGGCAGAGAATTACCTGAAACTGTTCAGTATGGAGAATTTGCAGTAACAGACAGTTATACAGAAGACAACGAGAAATACTGGCTTGATGTATTTAGAGAAGAAGTAACTGAACTTGAATTACCAATAGACTATGAAAGACCTGAAAATCAGACATTTGCAGGTACAGAGATTGTTGAACATATTGATATAGAAACACATAATGAGATAGTAGAAAAGTGTAAGAAACTTAACATAACACCATATGTGTACTATATGGCATGTTACAATATTCTTCTTTCAAAATTCTCAAACAATGAGGATATATGTGTAGGAATGCCTGTAAGTGGACGAACAAGTAAGTTCCTTAATACTATTGGAATGTTTGTAAATACAGTAGTACTTCGTACAAATACAGACGGAAACAAAACAATCTTTGAATTGATGCAGGGAATCAGAGAAAACTCAATATCTGCAATAGAAAATCAGGCATATCCATTTGGTGAACTTGTAAAGAAGATTAATAAACAGACCACAAGCAGAAATCCATTGTTTGATGTAATGCTTGCATACCAGAATGAAGCAATACCGGTAATTATCTTTGGAGATAAAGAAGCAGAACCGGCTCCGGCTAAATTAGGTGGAGTTAAGTGCGACTTGAACTTCAATATTGTACCAACAAGGGATGAGGTTACAGTTGCAGCAGAATATTCAACAGACCTTTACAAAGAAGAAACAATCAAGAAGTTCATAAATGCCTATACAAGCATTCTCACACAAGCACTTGATGAAACAAAACTCATCAAAGAGATAACTGCGTTAACAGAAGAAGAAAGAGAAACAGTTCTCAAAGAGTTCAATAACACAGAACATACATACGAAATAGAAGAGAATACAACACTGTATTCACTTTTCAATGAACAAGCAGAAAAGAACGAAGAAAAGGTATGTATAAAGGCAAATGACGAAGAAATCACATACAAGGATTTCAAGGAATATGCAGAGAGAATAGATAACAAAGTAAGGAAAATCACAAACGGAGAAAAGAGCGTAATAGCAGTAATATGTGAGAGAAGCTTTGAAATGTACGGAGCAGTGTATGGCATAATCCGAGGAGGAAATGCATACTTGCCGATAGACCCGAATTATCCACAGGAAAGAATAGAATACATTTTATCTAATTCAAAAGCAAAAGCAGTAGTAGCACAGGATAAATTCTGCCATCTTGCAGGAAAGGTTCCATGTGTCAATGCAACAGAAGTTCTTAACAGCAAGGAAACAATTGTTTCAACACCAATTCTAGCAAATGAAGAAGATACAGCGTATGTAATCTATACATCGGGAAGTACAGGAAATCCAAAGGGAGCAAAGATAAGCCATAAGTCAGCAATAAACAGAATAATGTGGATGCATGAATTCTATCCACTCACAGAGAATGATGTAATACTTCAGAAAACACCATATACATTTGATGTATCAGTATGGGAACTTTTCTGGTGGGGAATAACAGGAAAGACATTATGTGCATCAAAACCTGATGAACATTTCTTACCTGCAAAGATACTTGAGGAAACAGAAAAGAATAAGGTAACCCATTTACACTTTGTACCATCAGTATTTGATTTGTTCCTGACATATCTTGAGAATAATAAAGAAGAACAAGAAAAGTTCAACACAGTAAAATATGTGTTCTTGTCAGGAGAAGCATTAACAGCAAACAGTATTAAGAGATTCTACAAGATATATGACTACAATAAGGTACAGTTACATAATCTGTACGGACCAACAGAATGTGCAGTGGATGTAAGCTATTATCCTTGCGTTCCAACAGACACAGACCCGGTACCGATAGGAAAGCCAATCTACAATACACAGCTGTACATCACAGATAAATATATGAACCCGACACCAATAGGAGTAGTGGG
>JAZSBY010000018.1:0-28298 GCA_045602655.1 Candidatus Fimenecus sp.
GGACACCTCTGCGTAGCAGAAGCACTGTCTGAGCCGGCAGGCAAGTGATGGAGCTGTCGCGAAGCGACTGAGGGGGTATTATAAAAGAATTCGACAAATTCAAATTTGTTTAAAAAATTGGCGAGTTGGTTTGTCGTGTAATTTATTCGGTGGGGTCATATCAAGACCCCGCCCTACTGTAAGATTGTATCCTATCAATACCTGTTATGCACTTTTTCTGCGAACATGAGCATATCTTTGATTTCAAGGACTGTTCCGTCGTCAAGAACTGCTTTACCACTCATTCTGCCGAAAACCTGATGCTGGTCAGAAATAATAACTTTGAAATCAATAAATGCACTACGGTCAATTATCGGCACAAATTCCATTTCAAATCTTCCATCGGATGATGAGAATGTCCAAGGGTCTGTATAGCTTCCGTTTTCAGGCATATTGAAATAAATATCGTCAAGCTTATGAGCCACACCGTCATAGAAAAGTATATTTTCTGTTGCTGCAGTATTATCACCGAAACCATAACCGATATTAAAGCCAAATGCGTGGCCATCTAAATCGCAGTTACCTGAACCCCAGAACCAAGTGTTGTCATAAGTCCAAACACCACGACCCCAGTCAAGAGTACCGAAGTCCGTTGCAGGATTGAACTCATATTTTTCGTTACCGACTGTTACCCAACCTGATGCTCTCATACAGTTAATTTTTTGATTATAATAGAAGCATCTCTTATTCTTCTGCCAAGGGATTGTGATAACCATTGAATCCATATCGGGTTGGTCAAGGCAGATGTCACATTTAAAATCCTTACCGTCTTTGAAATTCTTGTATGTACAAACAATTCTTCTTTGTCCGTCAGTTTTGATATAGTCAAGAGTAAGGTTTTTGTTACCGAAATGAACATTTCCCTCACTACTTGTTGGTGGCATATTTGTTTTACCCATTGTGAAGAAAGGCATTTCGCTCTTTGTTGTTTCACAAGGTGTTTTAAAATCAAGGAATGACACGGAATGAAGTCCTGCAAAGCCTAAATCAGAAACTGTGAATGCAACACCAAAATCTTGTGCTAAAACAAGATAATAGTCCCATTCTTTAATTCTGAAAACATTGGACTTGATTGCCTTTTTGTCGTATTTCCATACTTGTTTTGTTGACCATCCAATCTCACGAAGACTACCATCCGCATTCAAAAGGTCAACAGGTTTGTCCACAAAATGATTTCTCATAACACTTTCCCCTTTTCTTTTAATTTCCCCTTATTAAATTTATTACAAAATGTCAACCTTTAAGGTTGCATCATTGTATTTATAGAATTTTCTGTCCTCCAATGCCCAAAGTCGGTTTGTAAACTCACCTTGCTGAACATTGCTTACAGCATCCATAATCTCATAAACTCTTGCATCCATAAGGTCGAGTTGTGAAAGCAATTCTGCTTCTAAAATCAATGGTCTTACTGCAGCACCAAATTCAGGCTCGCCGTGGTGAGAAATAATCATATGCTGTAAAAGCAAGGATTTTTCTTTATCAATTCCAAGTTTTACCGTTGCCTCTTTTACCATCATTGCACCCATTACAAGATGACCAATAAGGTTACCCTCAACAGTATAGCCTGACGCAATTCCTGTTTCACCCACATCAAACTCAACTGTTTTTGCAATATCGTGCAGAATTGCACCGGAGATAAGTAATTCGCGATTGACAAATGGGTAGACTTTGCAAATTCCCTCACATAGTTTAACTATTGAGGTTGTATGCATTAAAAGACCGCAACGGATAGCGTGGTGAAGTCTGAATGCCGCAGGGAAATAAAGAATTTTCTCTTTATTTTCATTAAGAAGATATGTAACAATCTTCTTTAAATCTTCGTCTTTAAAACAATTTACAAGAGATAAAAGATGATTAAACATATCTTTCCCACTATAATCTGCGGATTTTACATAATCAGCAACATCAACACCGTCACTTTCAATTACCGGACGGATTCTGTCAATTCGCAGTTGGTCGTGGCCATTATACTGTGAAATCTGACCTCTTACCTTAACAAACATATCTGCTTCATATTTACCGTGGGCAACCTCATTGTAATCCCAGAGTTTTGCAAAAATCTCGCCTTCCTTATCTGAAAGCACAAGGTCAAGATACGAATTCCCGTTTTTTGCCATTTTTTTATCACATTGTTTAATGACAACATAGCCCTCAACAAGGCCGTTGTTTCCGATTTCTTTAAAATTCATAAGTATAAATACACAAAAAATCGTGTTTAATTCCTTTCATAATTTACATATAAAATTATACACTACAAAAGATGTTAATGCAAGAAAATTTATCCAAAAAGCATTCTGTCCGTATTGTTTTGTGCTATAAATATTGAGCAAACCAAAAGGGTTGTAAGCACAACTATTATTACAAGCATTAAATAATTCTTTAGCAACTGTTTTAATTCCGTCATTTAAGTTTCATACTCCTTTAATAATTCGGACAGAGATTGTGCAAAAAATCTTGCAGAAAATACTGCTTCTGACAAGGTATTTGCATCTGTACCTATTTCAAGCTGTAATGCACAGGGTATCAGGTGCATATTGTATTTTCGACTACAAAGCAAAAGTGGTCTTACCAGTCCTGGATTACTCTCTGCTATCTTCTTCTGAAGATTAAGTGCAAATGTGAAATTTCTTTCCCAATTTGGAAAATCTGTAACATTTCCGTCTTCACAACCACTGATTATTTGAATCTGTGCTACCTTTTTTCCTTCAGCTTCAGTAACAGTTTTTATTCTTGACCCATCCTTTTGATAAATTGCACCTCGATGCACATCAAGAACAACCTGCACTGATGGGTTTTCCTTTAAAATACTTCTTACACCCTCAAGTGAACGGTCGTAAGCTCCACTATAATCCTTATCATACACTGTTTTGTCATGAATAGTTTTATACCCGTTTTTCTCTAAAACCCTGCAAATCTCTTCACCAATTCTAATCATATTTTCTTTTGGGTTTTCACTTAACGAGCTTCGTTCTTTGGTATAATATCCCCTGTCTAACAGTTCGTAAGTTTCACTGCTATGAGTATGATAAATTAAAACCGCCGGTTGAGTTACATCAACATTTGCATATACCTTTTTATTGATATAATCACTTATATTTACTTTATGACTTAATGTTGTATTTCTTAGGAGAATGCCCTCAAACTCCGATGTCGCATTTTGTCTGCTATAGTCCAATTCAACGATTTTGCCGTCATTGGAAGAATTTGCATACTTTTTCTCTGCTGTCAGCATAAGGTTGTTAATGTCCTGTGGAATTTCGGAATCAATTATTGTTGAAACCTGTGCAGAGTCGGCTGTTAAATTAGAATTTTGCAGTACATCAACTATATCTTCTTGTTTATCGTTTGAAACCAGTTCTTTAAACGCCATTTCAGGCAGAGTGAGAGAAAATGAAACAGATAATAAATTTTTCGTGAATGAAGATGCGTCTAAAAGCATTATAACAGCCAAGGCAACAGGAATAATCATATTTAAAAAAATATAGGATTTTTCTGATATGTTTGTCCCTTTGTTCAATGCACTCACTCTTTCGCATAATACTCAATAATAAATATGCAAAGATAAGTTTATTATGACAATGCTAAAAACAGCTCTGCATCTGCACTTGGCTGTAATGCACAGTTTATTCCCATAGCAATCAACGAAGCTGCTCTTTTGACTATTGTATCAATTTCCCGTGGTGTAACTATCATTTTTTCTTCGTTTTCGATACTGATTACAGTGGGCACACCAATCGAAATGACAGGAACTCCAAGTGTTTCTTTATCAATAGTTTTTCTGTAATTTCCAACACCTGACCCGGGAGTAATTCCGGTATTTGTAATCTGAATTGTTTTGCACAGATTAGATTCCTTTATAGTTGCCAAGGCATCAACAATTATTACCAAATCAGGTTTTACAACATCAACTATACCCTTGATATATTCTGCAGTTTCAATTCCCGTTTGTCCAAGGACACCGGTTGAAATTGCAGATACAGGATTTAGTTGAGATAAAAACAAATCATCTTTTAAAACGCTTTCAAAATGTCTTGTTGAGAGAATTCTACTCGAACATAACGGACCTAACGCATCAGGAGTGATATTTTCATTCCCCAGACCGGCAACAAGAAACTTTGTTGCACTTGGGGGCAGCAAGTTCTTAATTTGTTTTGTCAGCACATCAAGTCGCCCGTCTGTCAACTCACTTTCGTGGGAAAACTCAGGCATCAAAAGTGTTATATATTTACCCTTTGATTTATTCATTCTCCTTGCAGCTTCGTCACTTTTTATTTCAGTAAGAGTTATTTCAGTTTTATCTTCAGTCCATTGGCTGATTTCAACACCTTTACATTCATTTTTTAAAATAATTTCGTGGGTTTCGTGTGCTATGTCAGTTCTTATACTCATTAAAATTCACCACTTTTTTACTATTATCAATTACCAATGAAAAAAATTGTTTAAAATGAAAAAAATAACTTGATTTTTGATTTATTCCGTGGTAATATATGTATCTGTAAATACGTAAGGAGGTGTAGCGAATATGCCAAACATCAAATCAGCTAAAAAGCGTGTTCTCGTTAACAAGACAAAGGCACAGCGTAACAAGTCAACTAATTCAGCTCTTAAAACAGCTATCAAAAAGGCAAATGTTGCTATTGAAACAAAAGCTGCTGACAAGGAAGAGCTTGTAAAGATTGCTGTTAAGAAAATTGACCAGGCTGCTGCTAAAGGTCTTCTTCATAAGAATAATGCAGCTCGTAAAAAGTCTGCTCTCGTTACAAAACTTAACAAGGCTTAATTTGACTTATATGCGTAGAGTTCTTTGCCGTTGACGAAAGTCTTCGGCATTTTTCTTTTTTATAAATATTCATTGACTTTTACAAGGATATTGTATATAATATTTTTGTAATTATATTTGGAGGTATTCATTTATGAAAAAGACTTTAAAGGTTATCGCAATTATTGTTGGTATTGCTGCTGTTGCAGTTGCTGCTTATATTCTCATAAAGAAATACGTTGACAGTAAAAGGGTTGTAATCGGTAACGATGCTGAAAACTATGTTTCATGTTCTTGCTGCGACGATACATTTGTTTCTGAAACTGTTGCTTAATTTTTTATACAAGACAAGGACTGTTCGTGTAGAGCAGTCCTTTTTTATTTTGATTTTGGCTTGGTCACAAAAGCGACAATCAAGCCACATACCATAGCAACTGTAATGCCTACGGACGCTGAAGATAAAGGTCCTGTTAAAATTCCCAATGCACCCTTTTCGCGGATTGCTTCTTTTGTTCCTTGAACAAGAGTATTGCCAAAGCCTGTAAGAGGTACAGTTGCACCTGCACCTGCAAATTCCACCAAGGGTTGATAAATACCAATTCCGCCAAGAATAACACCGATTACCACAAAGGATACCAGTATTCTGGCAGGGGTCAATTTTGTATAATCAATCAGCAACTGACCAATTACGCATATCAACCCGCCAATTAAAAATGCTTTTAAAAAATCCATACATATTCCTCCCTTTCTATTATTTATATAAAAGGAGAAAATATACAAAAAGGCACAGAGTAAAAACCCTGTGCCTTAATTATTCAATATAAAACTATTCAGCCTGCTCGCTCTTGATTTTTTCAAAACAAGTGCTGCAATATACAGGTCTGTCACCTTTTGGTTCAAATCTGACTTTTGCTTCGCCACCGCAAGCTGCACAAACAGTTGTATGATATTCAACTGCACCACGCATAGCATTTTTTCGTGCTACACGGCATTCCTTGCATGATTTTGGCTCATTCACAAGTCCTTTCTCAGCATAAAATTCCTGTTCGCCTGCTGTGAATACAAATTCGTTTCCGCATGTTTTGCAGACGAGTGTCTTGTCTTCGTACATTTTAGTAACCTCACAAATTTTTTATTTTTTTACCCCACACGGAATTGCACCGCATCATTTAAAAATGCTCTCTACGAGAAATGGGCATATTACAAAGTCATTTTTCGCAATTGAATTTGCGAATTTTTTGGCGAATTCTCTGAATAGTATTATCCACAGATTTTTCGCTACAATCTATTATCTCAGCAATTTCAGAGTATGAAAGTCCCAAAAGACTCAACTTGAACACTTTCTTTTCTGTTTTAGAAAATTTTTCTGTAACAAACATATTTATTTCTGAAATTCTTTCTGCAAAGAGGATATTATCTTCAGGTGAAGGAATATCGGAAAGCAAATCATTTTCGTCATCAATAGAAATATAGGAATTAAGAGGAATATCCTTATTGGATTTACGAATTGCAGATAACATTCTGCGGGTTGATACCGTTGATGCATATGTAGAAAACAAAACATTATGGGAATCATCAAAGGAATAAACCGCGGATAAAAAACCCATCATACCCTCCTGATGAAGGTCATCGTTTTCCAAACCAATTAAACTTTTAAATGATTTTGCTTTTTGAAGAATTTTATCTGAATATCGTTCAATAAGGACTTGTAATGCAAAACCGTTACCGCTTTTTGCCAGTTTCACAAGCTCGTTATCACTCATTTGAATAAAATTCAACAAATCACCTCAAAAAAGTCTAATATATTACACCCTCTATCATACAAATCCAATTATAGCACAAAAAAAATAAAAGTCAACAGAAATTTATGTGTAAAATACACAAATAAAAGAGGTGAAAAAAGACCACAGTAAACTGTGGTCTGAATTACCTAAAACAACAACACATTCAACAATGCAGATACAGAACTGAGTCCGATTAGTGCTGCTAAAATAATCGCGGTAACCTTTACAAATTTTTCTCTGTTCATTTTTAGACTCCTAAAATTTTTGTAGCATCCTTTGAAATGAGTTCCGTCATTTCTTCTGAATCTGCTCTTGTGTTTCCACAGGCAGTAATGTAAATCTTAATCTTTGGTTCAGTACCTGACGGACGAACAATAACCTTGCTATTATCTTCAAGAGAGTATGAAAGCACATTTGACTTCGGAAGATTTATTTCCGTATCCTCACCTGTCAACACATCTTTAATCTTGCTTGTTCTGTAGTCTGCAGCCTTAACGACCTTTTTACCGGCAAAAGACTGTGGCATATTTTCACGAAGATTGTTCATAATATCTGACATTTTCTGCATACCGCTTGCACCCTCAAAAGAGAAGTTAAGTACTGTGCTAAGGTACATTCCGTATTTTTCATAAATGCTATCCATAAACTGTTTAAGTGAAACACCTTTAAGCTTATAAACAGCAGCCATTTCGGCAATCATAAGAGATGCTACAACTGCGTCCTTATCCCTTGCGTGTGTGCCACGGAGATAGCCATAGGATTCTTCCATACCTACAACAAAACTGTCTTCTTTGCCCTCTTTTTCAAGATTTGTAATAAACTCGCCAATGTACTTGAAGCCTGTAAGCAAATCCGCTACTTTTGCACCGTAAGAAGCACAAATTGCCTCAATAAGCGGTGTTGTAACTATCGACTTAACAATAACAGGATTCTGTGGTAACTTGTTTTGTTCTTTTAGTGTTGAAAGAAGATACTCACAAAGCATTGCACCAACTTCGTTACCTGTCATAAGAACATAATCATCACCATCACGCACGGCAATACCTACACGGTCACAGTCCGGGTCAGTTGCAAGCAACAGGTCAGCATCAGTGCCTTTTGCAGTTTCAATTGCACATTCAAAAGCCTGACGGATTTCCGGATTCGGATATGGACAAGTTGGAAAATTGCCATCGGGTTTTTCTTGTTCCCTAACAACGGTTACATCCTTAATACCTGCCATTTTGAGGACCTTACGGACAGGCTTATTACCTGCACCGTTAAGTGGTGTATAAATAAGTTTAAGATTTGCTTTTTTGATTTGTTCCTTATTAACAAGTGCTGAAAGAACCTTTTCATAGAACTCATCATAAAGCCAATCTTCAATGAAATCAACCATATCCTCTGCAAGAGCATCATCAAAACTCATTGTTTTTACCCCTGAGAAGATATCAATATTCTGAATATATTCATAGGTTCTTGCAGCTGCTTCATCGGTCATCTGATAACCATTAGGGTCGTAGCATTTAAACCCATTGTATTTTGATGGGTTATGACTTGCAGTGATAATAATACCTGAAGAGCAACCCAGTCTTCTCACAGCAAAAGAAAGCATTGGAGTTGGAACAAGTTCAGGATAGATATATACTTTTATTCCATTTGCAGCAAGAACACCTGCCGCACTCTCGGCAAACTCTTTTGACTTGATTCTTGAATCATAGGCAATTGCCACTGATGGGTTTTCAAAAGCTTCGTTGAGATAGTCTGCTAAACCTTGGGTTGCCTGATTGACTGTGTAAACATTCATTCTGTTTGTGCCTGCACCAATAACACCGCGAAGTCCTGCAGTACCAAACTCAAGATTTCTATAGAAACGGTCAAGAATTGCTTCTTCGTCACCTTTTACACTTTCAAGTTCGGGAATTAAGTCTTTATCTGCAGTTGCAGACGAAAGCCAAATATCATAAAGTCTGTTAATATCGTTCATATATAAGACCTCCAAAATTTTCTAAGGTATATTTTACTCCATTTAAAATAAAAAGTAAATACATATTGAAAAGGATATGCCACATATTGTATAATTATTACAGATTTATTTGGATGTGATGGTTAGTTATGTTTTCAAGAATAATCAGTTTTGGTCTTTTCGGTATGGAAGCCTATAAAGTTATTGTTGAGGCAGACATTTCAGGTGGTTTACCTCGATTTGACATTGTGGGGCTTCCCGATACGGCAGTCTCTGAAAGCCGTGAAAGAGTAAGGGCGGCAATCAAAAATGCCAACCTGCAATATCCCGTCAGCAGAATCACCGTTAACCTTGCTCCTGCTGATATGAAAAAGGAAGGACCTTTGTACGACCTTCCAATACTTATAGCATTGCTTTCCGCCAACGAACAGTTAAAAGGCGTTACTGATGAAATGGCATTTATTGGTGAATTATCTCTTGACGGTGAATTGCGTAAGGTCAACGGTGTTTTACCAATGGTGCTTTGTGCAAAGAAATGCGGAATAAAGCAAATCTTCATTCCCGCAGAAAACATAAGCGAAGGTGCCGTTGTAAATGGCATTGAGGTTTATCCTGTAAAAAGTGTTTTTGAACTTTTAAAACACCTGACAGGAATTGAGTCAATGTCCCCTGTTTTAAGTGATAATTATACTGAATACTATAATCCGATTAACATTCCTGATTTTGCAGATGTCAGAGGTCAGGAGGAGGTTAAACGAGCATTGGAAATCGCCGCAGCAGGCGGACATAATGTTTTAATGGTTGGTCCTCCCGGCTCGGGAAAAAGTATGTTGGCAAAGAGAATGCCGTCAATTCTTCCTGATATGACCTTTGACGAGTCCATTGAAACAACCAATATTTATTCAATAGCCGGTGCTTTACCAAGTGGTATTTCACTTATTCGTTCAAGGCCATTTCGTTCACCTCATCACACGGTTTCTCCTGCAGGTCTTTCGGGTGGTGGTGCAATTCCGCGACCGGGTGAGGTTTCTTTAGCACATAACGGTGTTTTATTCCTTGATGAACTGCCTGAATTCACAAGAAACACACTTGAAGTTCTACGTCAGCCTATTGAAGATGGTGTTATAAGTATATCCCGTGCTATGGCAAAATTTCAATACCCTTGCTCGATTATGATGATTTGTGCTATGAATCCTTGCCCATGTGGTTATCACGGACATCCTACAAGACCTTGTACTTGCTCAACGGGTGCTGCACAAAGATATTTAAATCGTGTTAGCGGTCCACTTATCGACAGACTTGATATACATATAAATGTACCACCTGTTGATTTTGAAAATCTTTCAGGCACAAGCAAAGCAGAGCCATCGTCAGAAATCAAAAAGAGAGTTGAAAAAGCAAGAGCAATTCAACACAAGCGATTTGAGGGTACAAAGATTACTTGTAATGCAAAAATGGATGCAGCAAGCACAAGGAAATATTGCACAATGACAGAAAGTGCTTTGATGATTTTAAAAACCGCATTTGAAAGACTTTCACTCTCCGCTCGTGCTTATGACAAGGTTTTAAGAATCGCAAGAACCATTGCAGACCTTGAGAATTCAGAGGTTATCGAAACACATCATATTACGGAAGCAATTCAGTACAGAAGTTTTGACAGAAACTTTGAATAAAACATACTCCCCAAGCTTTATAGCTCAGGGAGTATATTTTTATGACTTGATTTTTGTTATTTGAGGAATTTTGCCGATAATAATCGCTACGATGGTTGTTATTATAATTTCAGGTATCATATATAATCCATTATATACAATTGAATACACAAGAGAAAGAGCATTACCACTGAATGTATCCATTATGGTAGCACCCCATGAATAGAATCCTTCCTGTGTAAAAAACCATTCTGCCCAGGCACCATAGAGTATATACCCTGACAAGATATGTGATATATAGCGGAATGATAACACAGTAAATGCACCAAGTGAAAGGGAAATGCTGTTATTCTTGATTTTCTTTTTGTAAATCGCACCAAAGCCTATTAGAGTGTATGCTAAAATATAGTCAAGGAAAAGCATAAGAATTGCTCTGCCTATACCGAGTCCGTCCTGTTCAGGAGGCAAAAAAGCTGCAGTAATAGTTCCGTCGGCAATTCCGATTATCAACTCTGCCAATGAATATACAAAACCTGTTACGATTCCTTTACCTAATCCATATTTCCAGCCAACAAGGACAATCGGAAGCATACTCACAATTGTAATTTGTCCGCCAAATGCCATTTTAGGAATAATGGATTTTGACACCATTTCAAGTACAATTGCAAGTGCTAACATTATGGCACTTTCTACCAACCAGTAAATTCTTTCTTTTTTCATTGTTTTCATTCAATATCATCTCCAAATAAAAAATTCAGCCAAGGAATACCGCAAGGCTGAATGAAGAATTTCCTACGCCGGCATTATCCGTATCAGGTTCAATGGTCAGAGGTGGATTAACCTCAATCTCAGCCGACTTTCCGCCAGCACCCATAATATTGAATTTTCTTGGCTTGTATATATTATACACCTGCATAATCAGTTGTCAAGCATAAAATGTTTTAAAGCAGAATATCTTAACTGTGTCTTGTTATTTTCAATCATACCGGTAAGACAATTATTTGTCCCTACAAGAATTAACATCTTTTTTGCTCTTGTTACGGCAGTATAAAGAAGATTTCTGTAGCAAAGTCTGCTGTTTACTGAAATTACAGGCATAATAACTGCGTCAAATTCGCTACCCTGACTTTTATGCACCGTAACAGCATAAGCAAGTTCAATTTCCTGCAGTTGTTCTTTTGAATATGTCGCTCTTTTACCTGCAAAGTCAATAATTATTGCATCGTGTCGCATATCAATTGTTTCAATAAAGCCAATATCACCGTTAAATATGCCGTCGCCCTCGTCATTATCTGATTCCCAATGAATATTGTAATTATTCTTGGTCTGCATAACCTTATCTCCCTCACGGAAAAGTCGATACCCCGTGTTATGCTCTCTTTTTTCTTTTGACGATGGGTTTATACACTCCTGCAAAACCTGATTAAGATTAAAAGTACCTGTTTCACCTTTTTTTGACGGACAGAGCACCTGAATTTGTGTTGTAGGGTTGAATCCGTATGCATCCGGCAATCTTTTAACACATAACTCCTTAATTGTTCTTACTGCATCAAGAGGAAAATGGCGTTGTAAAAGATAAAAATCTCCGTCTTTATAATCAGTTTCAATCTGTTCACCATTCACTATCCTGTGGGCATTACGAACAATATTACTCTGGAGGGATTGACGAAAAATCTCCTTAAGTTGTACAAGGGGTAAAAGTTCACTGTCAATTAAATCCTTTAACACATTTCCCGGACTGACGGATGGCAACTGGTCGCTATCCCCCACCATAATCAGTCTGCATCCAAAAGGCAAAGCATCTAAAAGACTTGAAAACAAGAATATGTCAACCATTGACATCTCATCCACAATAACAGCCTGACAATCAAGAGGATTACGAAGGTTTCGTTTGAATTCAGGCCTGTTATTTTCCGTCCACTCAACCTCTAATAACCTGTGAATTGTTGTGGCAGTTCTTCCTGTTGCTTCTGTCATTCTTTGTGCTGCACGACCTGTTGGAGCACAGAGAGCAATTTTGAGATAATCCTTTTCAAACATATTGATAATACCATTCAATGTTGTGGTTTTACCTGTACCGGGACCACCTGTTAATATCAATATACCTTTATTTACTGCTGTAATAATTGCTTTTTTCTGTAATTCGGCATATTGAATGTTACAATTATTTTCGATTTCATCAATATGTGACTCAACATCAATTGGATTTTCAGGCGGGAACCTAAGCAATACATTTAATCTTCTTGCAATACTTTTTTCAGCATTATATGCATCAGGTAAAAAGACAAAATCTTTGTTATCTATTTTTTCAATAACAACTCTTTTTGCTTGAATCAGATTATCAACGGCAATCTCAATAGTTTCTCTATTTTCATTTAATAAATTACTTGATGGGGTGTATATTTTTTCAAGTGGTAAACAGGTGTGACCGTTGCTGTAATTATGTCTTATAACATAAAGCACCCCTGCCTCAACTCTGTGTTTTGAGTCGGGTTTTTGAGGCAAAAGTTCAGCTATCTGTTCAGCACGCTCAAAGGAAATTTTTGACTCACCCTCACAGAGTATATATGGGTTTTGTTCAATAATTTCAACAACATTACTACCCAATTTTTCAAAAGCCAAAAGGCACTCACTTGTATTAAGACCATACTTTGACAGACTGATAATCAAAGCTCTTGTTGAACATTGTTTCTTATATTCTTTGCCGATTTTTTTGGCCTTTTCAAGAGAAATGCCCTTGATTTCTGCAAGTCTTTCAGGTTCGTACTCCAATATATCAAAGGTTTTTTCGCCAAATCTATCTATAATTTTAAGTGCAGTGGATTCTCTTACACCCTTAACAACACCACTTGCGAGATAATGATAAAGGTCCTCTACCGTTTCAGGCACAAGTGCAGTACAGAATTCAGCGTTAAACTGCCTTCCGTAAATTGAATGATAAACATAGTCGCCAACGAGCTCAACTCTGTCACTCACCTTAATATCTGCAACTATACCAACAACAGTGATTTCTTCTTCACCCGTATCAACCTCAAAAACGGTATAGCCATTTGTGTCGTTGCGATATGTAATATCAGTTACTGTGCCTTTTAACTTGACCTTTTCTTCAAATTCTTCCATCAAAAAATTCCTTTATATTATCCTGTTGAATATAGTAAATTTCGTTATTGCCTTTGGAAATTTCCTTAATATCTTCCTTTTCACTATCAGTAATTCCGCAATCGAGAATCACTACCTTACCATACAAATCCTCTCCAAGCAAACTGAGCATCAAACGAGTTGAATATGCTTTATTACGGATATTTTTTGTATTTTTGCTGCAAGGAATAAAAACATAATAGCTTTCATCACTTTTCGGTAATAATAATTTTAACATAATTATGTAGCAAATTGCAACTGTTCCCAACAATATCAAAAACACAAAAACTGACCATACAAATGCATCAAACATAAATAACACCTCAATACATTATATGGTCACATGGGATATATGTTAAAAGGACTGTTTTCCTCAAACAGCCCTTTTTATTTTTATCTGCTATTTGCAATTTCTACCATTGAGAAATAGAAATCGTCATAAGTTGTCGGATAGTCCTTTGTACCACAGAAATCAAAGTGGTCAGTACTTTCCATAGTTTCCATATAATACCATCTGCCGGGTTCTATTATTTCTCCATTTGCTATGCTTTCTTCATAGCTTTTTGCTGTTGCAGCATCACATTCAGGGTACAGGGCACTTGCAAGTGGCACAATTCCATCATTGGCTGCCCAGTTTCCTTTAATTGTAACCCCGTCATAGGTTTTTCCGTGGGATAAGAACATCATACCTGAGGAAATATAGAAGATTGGTGTAACCGTTTTATTTATAATTTGTGGTCCACCGGGATATAATTCATTAGTTGCAGAAGTGCTGTATGAATAATAATATGTATTTGGTGAAAGCTTAATCTTCTCATTAAGTTCTCTTGCTCCCCTGATTGTTAAATCATAATAGCAATTATCCTCTGCATAATAGTATTTTTTGACGCTCTCCATATTGATGTTCACGCGAGTTTCACCCTGTGCAGGAGTAAGACCGAAATGACTCATCTGAAGTGAAAATACAAGGAAATCATTACCAAGAGTTGAACCAATTACATTGTAAAGGAAAACAACGCCATAAAGGGGATAACCCGGGTCATAAAGAATATTGGCAACCTGTGTACCATTATGAGGACTTGAAAGAGTTATGCAGGAGTGAACACTATCATTACCACCCATAAAGAATGGACTTGTGTTTTCCCCCGTTGCAGCAATTTCTTCCTCACAGCCAAAAGCCATAAGAGATGTAAACAATCTTATTGTCTCTCCGCCAAAAGAATGACCTACAAGATTGATTTTTTCTGTTGTATCCCAAGGCTCACCCATCAAAGGTCTGCCTTCATAAGAAAAGCCGTATCTGTCGTGATTATGTGCTTTTGAATGTGCTTCACCGTAGTCAACAACGGTACCCATAAGCTGTGCATAAAGTTCGCAGGCTCTGTCCCAAGCACTGTTCAACGGACCAACTTCAGCCGCATAGGCTTCAACGCCTTGTTCGTTAAACATTTTAATGATATCAGTATCAGAAAGTGATAAACCTCCACCCCAATATGGAGATAACTGATAAAACTGATTAGAAGGTCCCCAGCCACCCATACCATGCACAAAAACATAAGGGTATTCTGTTTGAAAATCTGTTTTATTAACAGGTCTTGTCTGAATATCATTATCAAAGTCACTGCAAGCAGAAACCGGCACAACAGCAAAAGCCATTAACAAAGCTACTACAAGTGCGATTGTTATAATCTTTTTCATAATATCACCTTTCCTTTTCATATTTAAATTTTAATGCGAAGAAATTAAAATGTCAATAAAAAAAGGGTACTAAAAAGTACCCTATAATATAAAAATGAGTAAACCTGTAAGCCGAGTTCTGTCGTTTAAGGCAATTATCTATCTGGGACACATATTGCTATGTGCCTCAAGCCATCTGTCGGAGTATCTGCCCAGCTGACAACTCCTGTTGATGTTGCATCGGGTAGGGTTTGCTCGGCCGTTACATCTCTGCAACGCCGGTGAGCTCTTACCTCGCCTTTCCACCCTTACCGTTTAAAACGGCGGTTATTCTCTATGCACTTTCCCTAAGGTCACCCTCGGCGGCCGTTAGCCGTTACCCTGCTGTATGATGCTCGGACTTTCCTCATAAGTTAAAACTTACGCAACTGCCCAATTTACTCATATTTATTAAATTATTACTCCATCTTTTTTAGTCTGAGTGATTTTGTTTCCCTCAACCATAAAGACATTCTTTGAAATATCCATCATAGGCTTATCTGCCATTGAATCCGTGTAAAACTCATCAATAACTACATCACCATAAACTGAACGGAAAACATCTAATTTATGTTCCTTGTAGCAGATACTGTTTATTTCACCTTTTATCGGGTCAATATCGGAGCCTATGTAATGCTTTATCCCTATTCTGTCACAGATAATCTTTAAAAGGCAATAAGGACATCCTGAAACAACAATATCCTCTTCATCCTGAATATCGAAGTAGAAGCTCTTTACTTTCTTTTGGTTAATATCCCAAAACCTTTCAAACTCATCATAGATGTTATCATATTTCTGACAATACTCTTTAAAAGCCAAACCATAACTTGCCATAGCTTCGTCAACAGTTATTCGGTCAAATTTATAGCGGATAAAATCCCTGATAAATTTAGGTGCATATTTAATTATGTTTTTAAAATCCTTTTTAAGAAAATAAAGGAAAACATCAAATATACTTTCACCATCGTAAATAGTGTTATCAAAATCAAAAACTCTCATAATTAGAAACCTCTTGATGCACCGCCACCGCCGAATGAACCACCGCCACCGCGGAATCCACCACCGGAGAAGCCTCCGCGAGAACCACCTGAAAAACCTCCGCGAGAGCCACCGGAAAAACCTCCGTAATGAGTTGGTCTATGATATGTTCTTCCACCACCGTGGTAAGAACCACCACTATGATTTGAGCCACCACCTGTGAATTTGCCTGCCACTAAAACAAAAATGACAATGATTACAAAAACAATAATCAAGCCACCAAGCACATCTTCAGCAAAATCATCATCGCTATCTGTTTCGTAGGTGTCGTAATAGTTTATTTCGTAGTTCGGGTCTAGTTCCACCCCGTATTCGTTACATACAACGGAAACTATTGCTTTATAGGCTTCTGTGAGTCCTGTTGAAAAATCATTTTCTTTCAAGTAAGGAAACGCGTATTCATCAAGAATCTGTCCTGATTTTGCATCAGTTACACAGCTTTCAAGCCCATAACCCGATTGAATAGTTACTCTTCTTTCAGAAACGGAAAGTAACAATACAACACCATTGTTTGTTTCCTTACTGCCAACTCCCCACTCGCGACCAAGCTCCAACGCATATTCCTTTTCGTCATATCCGTCAAGAGTGTCCACAGTTACAACTACAACCTGTGCAGTTGTCTGAGTGTATAAATCAGCACCGATTTTCATCATTTGTGCTTCATCATCCTCGCTAATCACATTTGCAAAATCATTAACAAGAAAATCATTAGTTGGTTGTGGAAAATCAATGGCAAAGGATGAAAAAGATAGTGAGAGTATTAACAGTACAATACTAAATAATGCAATTATCTTTTTCATAACATTTATCAATCAAAATTAACAATTGGTGCAAATTGTGATGCATCTGAAGCCTCATAAAGCTCTGCTTTTTCAAATCCTAAAATTCCTGCAAAAATTACATTTGGGAATTTTTTTATTGTGGCATTATAATCAGTTGCAGCATCATTGTAATCTTTTCTGGCTGTTGAAAGTCTGTTTTCAGTACCCTCAAGCTGGTCTTGAAATGCGATAAAGCTTTTATCCGCTTTAAGTTCAGGATAGTTCTCAACAACCACTAAAAGTCTTGAAAGTGCAGATTCAAAGCTTTCATTTGCTTCATTGAATTCTTCAGGGTTTGATGCAGAATTAAGCTTTGAGCGTGCTTCTGCAAGTGCAGTATATACACCTTCTTCGTGTTCAGCATATGCTTTAACTGTATTTACAAGATTAGGGATTAAATCTGCACGACGCTGTAAATTAACCTGAATCTCTGCTTCTTTATTTTCAACATTTGCTTGTTTATCAACAAGTCCGTTATATGTTGAAATCATACTGCCACCAATAATCACAATTACTGCAACTAATGCTATAATAACAATTAAACCTTTTTTCACGAAAATCACCCTTTCAGATTATTCTGTAATTTTTAATCATCAAATCCGTTTGGATTATTGCTTTGCCATCTCCAAGAGTCTTCGCACATTTCTAAAAGTTCACGCTCTGCCTTCCAGCCAAGCTCATTATATGCTTTTGATGCATCAGAATAACAAACATCAAGGTCACCTGGACGACGAGGAGCAATCTTGTATTCAATTTTCTGTCCTGAAGCCTGTTCAAATGCCTTAACAATGTCAAGAACACTATATCCGTTACCTGTACCGAGGTTGTATACATTGACTTTTGGTTCATCCTTTAGGATTTTTTCAACAGCCTTGACATGACCAAGAGCAAGGTCCACAACATGAATATAGTCTCTTACACCTGTGCCGTCGTGTGTGTCATAATCGTCACCGAAAACATTGAGATATGGCAACTTGCCAATAGCAACTTGTGTTATATATGGCATAAGGTTATTTGGAATACCGTTTGGGTTTTCACCAATTCTGCCACTCTTGTGTGCACCGATTGGATTGAAATAGCGGAGAAGAGTTACTGCCCACTCGCTATCACCCTTATGGAAATCTTCAAGGATAATCTCAATCATATACTTTGTTGTACCATAAGGATTTGTTGTGCCACCTGTTTTCATATCCTCTTTAAGTGGTGAAACATTGCTACTTCCGTAAACTGTTGCAGATGAACTGAAAACAATCTTTTTACAACCAAATTCACGCATTACTTCGCAAAGTGCAATTGTACCACCTATGTTGTTATCGTAATACTCCAAAGGCTTTCTGACACTTTCACCAACTGCTTTAAGACCTGCAAAGTGAATACAAGCATCGATTTTATGATTTTCAAAAACCTTTCTCATATTCTCCTTATCACGAATATCATAAGGATAGAAAGCAAAGTCTTTACCTGTTAATTCCTTTACTCTGTCAAGTGATTTTTCACTTGAGTTGTAAAGGTTATCAACAATTACAATTTCATAACCTGCATTTAAAAGTTCAACACAAGTATGTGAACCGATAAATCCTGCACCGCCTGTAACTAAAATTTTCATAGTTTTTTACCCCTCTTTAACTACTGTTATATCAGCATAATATGTTGAAAGAATTTCTTTATAATCCTTCCCATTGTCAGCCATAAATTTTGCACCTGTAAGGCTCATTCCTACACCATAGCCTTGACCGTATGTAGTAACAATAAATACATCTCTTGTTGAGTTGTACTCAATCTCAAAACAATGTGACGGAAGAAGTGCTTCAGTAGCAATCTTACTTCTGAATGTAATGCCGTCATAATCTACTCCACCAACACTAACTGTTGTAGCATATCCTATCTTATCTGACACTGATTTATTGTGTTCCTTAACAACTACCCACTGGCCTGGATTATGTGAAAGTGTCATATTACTGTCATATTGCAACAACGCACCTTTCACATCTCCACCGGAATACTCATTTACTGTTTTATAATCCTTTGCAGACATATCAGGATGCTCATCAAGCTTAACGCTTTTAAGATGTGGAAAAATACTCGACATATCCAATGTCTGATTAGCAGAAACTTTATGGTATGGTGCAATTGCAACTGAATTTTTATAAGAAATGAATTCACCAAAGACTGAATCAACAGCTAATTTCACCTCATCAGGATAAACCTCACTTATTTCAATACCGTCTATAACAAAACCATTATTTCTGTATTTAAGTGTGCTGTAAACTGCAACTGCTTGTGCTTTAACTGCTTCAACCGAGTAATCATTTACATCAATTTCTGCTGCAACAATTTTTGCAATTGCTTCTTTAGCATCATACTTTTTACCATTAACCGTAATAAACTCGGGTGGTGTATCCTTTGTTACAAGATTTGATGAAGGAGAAGCTAAGAATTCACTTATAATAAAGTCAGAGAACTTCAATTTTGTATTATTATTCACAACAGGAACATCAACAGGCTTTTCAATCTTTTCAGTTTTTGGCTCAGTAGATGGTTCTGTTGACGGTTCTTCTTTTTCAAAAATAGAATTAATAAATGTTGCTAAAGGTCCGTTTTCACCTTGTGCCTTATAAACTATGCCTAAAACTGCACACAAAGCAACAATAACAGCAAGAATAATTGCAAGAATTATTAAAGGCTTTTTCCTTGCAGGTTTCTTATCCTGCTCAGTTATTTCATTTTCGGCAACAGGGTCTTCGTTAATCTCTATTCCAATGCTACGCATTCCAAGTGCCTTTTCACCAACAAGCTCTACAAGCTCAAGTGCAGCACTTTCAACAAACTCTGATTCCGATTCATTTTCTGACATATAAAGTTTTCTAACAACAGCAGACTGCTGATTTGCTACTGCAATACAGATGAATTTCACATCACCTGCAAGATAAACATCACTGATACATGCTCCTATATTTGCAGAAGATAAATCAAGGCTTACTTTTGCAAGCTGAGCTGTGTATTCCGTTACATTTACATTACCCTTATCCTCAACATGGGGTGTAAATATAAATGCGTTGTTAAATCCTTTGACTGAATCTCCGCAACTTTTTAAAACCTCTGCATTTTTTGTGCCGTTTATAGCAACAACCGAATTTGATTTTAGTATTCTGCTTACTGCTACTTCGACTTTTTCTGTATTGACTCTCTTGGTTTTTGTTGCAATCTGATTTTCAACTTTTGAACCAAATACTTTGTTTAAAAACGGAATTACACCGTCCCTTAATATCTTATCAATTCTGTTGTTATCAATCGGAAGAAATAATACAGATTGAGAACCATTTTCCAAACCAAAGCCTGAGAAAAACCCGTCTTCTGATACAAAAACTGTTGAAGCTGACGGGAAAACGGAAAACGCCTTCTTCTTTTTATCGTCAAGCTCTTCTACATTCTCAATTTTATTCAATACAGCTGAACTATATTTTGCTTCGTTTCCAAACGCCTGAATCAACGCATTCTTAAATCTGATATAGTTCTTACTGTCAACGGCAGCGATAATTAACTCGTCGTTTTCAAGGGCATCCTGTAATGCCATAAATATCGCTCTTATGTCATCAAACTGCTCAGTAATAAGATTATCGTCAGTGTATGCTTTCAGGCTACTCACCAAACGTGCTTGGAAACGCGAAAAAGACATACTTTTGTCAACATTGAGTGACAATAATTTTGCCTTCATTATATCATACCTCTCTTCATCCAAATTTACGGTTATACATTATTTGCATAAGGATTTTCTTTGCCTTTTTTATCGTACCACGCCTGTGGATACTTGGGTTGCGGATTAAGTGTTGCACCATTGATATCAACAGAGTCATTCTCATTATCACGAACCATTCTGCCCATTACTACTAAACGAGCATCGTCAAAATCCTTTGCACATGTTACAAGCGTAATAATTTTATCATTTGAATTTACAGTAACATTAGTATTGATTATACTTCTAAGTCTTACTTCATTTATGAAATCTGTAAACTTGTCGTCAGATGCAAAATCAGTAATCATATAATTAAAACCATTGTCTGTTGTAGGGCTTGATGTTGAAAGAAAAACAGCAAAAACCTTAAACTTATAATCCTTATATAATGTGCTGAATTCAATTATTGGCGACTCCCTATATCCTTCAAGTGTCTTATATCCGTCAAGATTTGAGAATAAGCTTCCGTCACTCATATGATGACCATAAATAAGAGTGTTATCGTCAAGCTCATTTGGATTATTTTTATAATCCATAAACGGACAGCCATATCTGTTTGAATTTTTATAGAAATCTCTTTTAAGATAATAGTCATTGTCCTTACTCTGAACAACTTGAATATCAAGGCTAGTGTTTTGTATTCTTAACCAACCTACAAAATCCTGATTTGCTGCGTAAAGATATGCATAATCAGCTTTCATACCTGCAGGGAAATTCATATTGGGGAATTTTGAATACAGGTCTTTCCAAGCCTCGTTATATTGGTTGTCATCCATTCCGTCAGTATTGATAATCTGGTCCTGAAGGTCATCGCGGATATTTACCTGAGTACGGTATTCGCCAAAATAATCAATAAATGCAATTAAGCAACAAACAATTGCAATTATGGAAATGTCCATAACTACCTTTCGCATTTTTTCCTTTGCACTATCCTTTTTAGTAGGAAAAACAGAGCTTAAGGCATCAGCAAATATTTCGTTAAATGTCTTAATTCGCTTTTTTTCCTGGGGTTTAGGTGGCTCGACTTTTTTCTCCCCTACCTGTTCAGGAATCTCCTCTTCCTCGGTGACGAATTGTGCTGTTATATCAACAAAACCATCTTCATCGTTTAAAATTTCCGTAGGCTTTGTTTTTTTGGGAGTCGGTGCCTTTGGAACTGACACCTCATTTTTTTCCACCTCAACTGGCATTCCTAACTGCTTTTTAAGGTCCTCAAATGTCAATTCAGTGTTTTTTTCTTTGTTATCCATTATTGATTATCCCTCCTGAGGATACCATCTTTCGTCATTTTTGTACGGATTAGTCAATCCGTGTTTTCTATAATAAAGCTGAGGGTATTTTGGCTTCTCATTTTTATATGCCTTTGAAACATCAACGGTTTCATCCTCACCATATCTTACTGCACGAGCTAAAACAACAATTCGCACATCCTCGTGCTTTGATGTTATATCAAGATTTCTGCAACAAGTTGAAAGAGTCAAAAGCTTATCCCCTCTTTGAATATCAACACCTGTGTTATACAAGGAACGTTTGTCAACTTCCTTTATAAATTCATCAAAATTATCCCCCTCAAGGTACGGATAAACATAATTAAATACATAACCATTATCGTCCTTAGGATTTGCATTTGTAATAAACACAGCATAAATCTTCCATTTGTAATACTTTTCAAGTGTGTTGAATTCGATTACAGGATGTTCTTTGTAGAACTCAAAGCTATCATATTCAGCAAGGTCAGAGAAATTTGTTCCGTTATAGCCATTATGACCGTGTATGATTGTGTTGGAATCAAGCTCAACAGCATCGTTACGATAGTCCATATAAATAGCACCATAAATAGAATATGTTTTCTCAAATGTATGCTTTAAATAATAATTCTCATTAACAGAATGGTTTGCGTCATCGGGATGCTGCAAAACAGGATGGTCAATGCGAGTACCCGGAATCTTAATCCAACCAACCGTTTCATTGTTTTTAGCAACAACCTCTGAATAATCAGGTTTTGGCTCCTCAATAATAATATCTTCAAGGGTTGTTGGCTCTGTAATTTCTTCTCTTAAATCATCAAGGTTATTATCGATTTTGTATTTATCGTAAAAATACTTTCCGATAAAACCTGCTGAAACTAAAAATACAATTATGCAAACTACAAGTATTATAGTTTTTATTACTTTTTTCTTATTGTCTTCCATATTTTTCTCACCCACTATAATTTAATAACAAATATTCTTGATTGTTGTATTTTCTACTGCTCTGTTAATCAAGCCCTCAATATCAAGTGCTTTTTCTGCATTTTCGATAATTGAAACCTGAGGTTTGGTTTTAGGATGCTTTGGTGTAAACACTGTGCAGCAATCCTCATAAGGCTCAATGGAAATTTCAAATGTATCAATCTTTCTTGAAACCTTAATAATCTCGTCCTTATCAAGACCTATCAATGGTCTGAAAACGGGCATTTCACAAACTGCGTCTGTACAAGCAAGGGCATTTAATGTCTGGCTTGCTACCTGTCCAAGGCTTTCTCCTGTTATAAGTGCTTTACACTCCTCTTTTTCAGCAATTCGCTGTGATATTCTCATCATAAAGCGACGCATTATAAGCGTAAACAAGTCCTCAGGACATTTATCCCTGATTTCTTCCTGAATTTCAGTAAAACCAACTGTATGTAAACAGATATTACCACTATATCTTGAAACCTTACGAAGAAGATTATGTACTTTTTCTTCGGATTGTGGTGATGTATAAGGTGGAGAAGCAAAATGGATTGCATTAAGCACAAGTCCTCGCTTTGCCATCATATATGCAGCAACGGGGCTATCAATACCACCTGAAATAAGGATTGCGGATTTACCTGCTGTGCCTGTCGGCATACCACCTGCACCCTTTGTCTGATTACCACGAATGAAAGCAAATTTCTCTCTGATTTCAATAGTAACGAGAATGTCGGGATTTTTAACATCAACCTTGAGATGAGGGAATTTACTTAAAATCGCTCCACCAACCTCTGCAGAAATCTCAGGGGATTTCAATGGGAATTTTTTATCTGAACGCTTACCCTCAACCTTGAATGTTCTTGCATTTTTTAGTTGCTCTGCAAGGTAATCAGGTGTATTTTGCAGTATGACTGACATATCCTTTTCAACTTGTAATGCTCTTGAATATGCTGCAATACCAAAAACGCGGCTGATTCTGTCACTCACCTCGTCCATATCTATGTAATCTTCCATTGGAACAACAGAGATTGTGGACTGTTCTTTTCTGTATTCAAATTCCCCAAGAGGTTTAATTCTCTTACGGATATTCTTGATTAAAATATCTTCAAATGTTGAACGGTTCAAGCCTTTGAGAGCTAACTCACCATTCTTGATAAGTATGATTTCTTTCATCTTTATCTCCTAACACGATTTATGGTATCAACTATTCCATTATACAACAAATCCATATCATTTTCCGTGGTAGTTTTTGACAAACTGATACGAATTGCACTATCTATTCCCTTCGGTGAAACACCCATTGCGGTTAACACATCACTTCTATGTCCTTTTGCACAAGCAGACCCTGCTGAAACATATATTCCCATTGAGGAAAGAGCATTCAACATCACTTGTGAAGGAACACCCTCAACAGAAATATTGATAATATACGGCAGAGCATCCTTTGGGGAATTGATATAAATCTTTTCAATATCAACAATCTTTTTTACAAAATACTCCCTGACTGACGACACATAATCAAGATTTTTCTGAACATTACCTATATCGTTAACAGCTTCCGCAAAGGCACATATTGCAGGCATTCCCTCTGTTCCTGAAATCAAGCCGTTTTCCTGACCTCCGCCAACAATGCTCGGCAAAATACGAATACTGTTGTCAACAAACAAAGCTCCTGCCCCTTTAATGCCGTGAATCTTATGAGCACTCATACTCATAAGGTCAATGCCCAGCTTTTTAGGTTTAAGTAAAATTTTACCAAAAGCCTGTACAGCGTCACAATGAAAATATGCCTTTGATTTTTTATCCTTGATTATACCTTTAATTTTAGAAATATCCTGAATTGAGCCTACCTCATTATTAACTGCCATAACGCTTACTAAAACAGTATTTTCGTCAACAGTATTTGAAAGCTCATTAAGGTCAATTTTTCCATAATTATCAGGCTTTAAATATACAACATCATAGCCCCGGTCCTCAAGTGCTTCAAAATGCTTTAATACACTCGGGTGCTCCAATAATGTTGTGATGACTTTTTTACCTTCACGACGCCTTGCCTTGGCAACACCTAAAACTGCAGTATGGTTTGCAACTGTACCGCTTGGAGTAAAATACACCTCATTATCTTCACAACCTAAAAATGAAGAAATAGTGTGTCTTGCATTATCAAGTTCCTTTTTTGCTTGGTATCCGCAAAGGTGAAGTGATGAGGGATTTCCGTAATTATCGTTCATCATTTCAAGTGCTTTTTTTATTGCTTTTTCACAAGGTTTTGTGGTTGCACTATTGTCAAGATAAACACTCACAAACTCTTCCCCCATTTTGTATATTTAATCACAATAATTATACTATATATCTGAGCGTTTGGCAAACATAATTTGCATATTTTTTCGGTATATTTTTGAATTTTTTGTAAACAATATTTCCAAATGATTAAAGGAATGAAAAATTATGGATAAAAAGCCCTTTTCTACCCGTCAGAAAGCAAGAATTGCACTGTATATTTCTGCAGTTATCCTTGTGCTTGGGATAGTAAGCATAGTCCAGACCGTAAAGGCGAATAAATATAAGCAGGAAGCTTTTATAACAAAACAAATGGCACTGATTGCACTGGACGAAAACCTTAATAATATCTCAACTAATCTCCAAAAAACAGTTTATGTCAACACAACATCAATGCTTTCAAAACTATCTGCCGAATTGTGGAGAGAAGCCTCCGACGCAAAAACAAACCTATCCCTTTTGCCCACAAGTGAAAGTATGGTAAATAACACATACAAATTTCTGTCCCAGGTTGGAGAATTTGTTATGGCACTTGAGAGAAAATCAGCATCCGGCGAGGCTTTAACTGAAAAAGAAAGGAACGAGCTTTTAACCCTCTGTAATTTTTGCAATTCTTTGACAGAAAATATAAACAGAATCTGTTATGACATACAAAACGGCGAATATTCTTTTGAAGATGCTGGGTCCACTCTAACACTCAGCAGGGATGCAAATGCAAGCACCTTTTCCCAAGGAATTGATGATACAGAGCAAGCTATGACCGATATTCCTACACTTATCTATGACGGACCATTCTCTGACCATCTTCTTCAAGGTGAAGCAAAATATTTAAAGGGACTTAGCAACACAACTCAAGACGAGGCGTTAGAAATAGCAAGAAAAATCTGCGTTAACGAAAAAGATAATTTAAAATTTGCCTATAACGAAGAAAGTAATATTCCCTGCTATGTTTTTCAAGGTGAAAACTGCACAGTTGCAATAACAAAACAAGGTGGTAAGCCCTGTTATATGATAAGTTCACAATTCGTGGGTGAAACACAGCTTGAACACGAGGATGCTGTTGGAAGAGCAAGAACCTATCTTGAAAAAATCGGTTATGAAAATATGAAAGAAAGCTATTATTATACTGAGGACGGCATTTGCACAGTAAATTTTGCATTCACGAAAAACAATGTTGTTATGTATCCTGATTTAATTAAGGTCAGCATCAGTCTTGAAAACGGTGAAGTGCTTTCCTTTGATGCTACGGGATATATTTCAAACCATACTGAAAGAGAAAATATCACACCGCAAATCTCAGAAAATGAAGCGAAAAATATCGTTAATAGCCAGCTTGAAATTCTCGATACAAAAGTCTGCGTTATCCCTACTGAATGGAATACAGAGCAATTATGCTATGAAATTCATTGCAGAAACAGAGACAAAAGAGAATTTTTAATATATATTGACGGAAAAACGGGTGTGGAGGACAATATTTTGATTTTACTTTATAGTGACGATGGAATACTAACAAAATAGAATAATTTTAAAATATAAAGAAATAATACTAACACAACTTTTTAGGAGGAAAAAAGTATGAAAAAAGGAATTATTGTTACACTTGTTGTAACTCTTGTAACCTGTTTATTCCTGACAGGCTGTAACAATGTAGAAGATGGTAAAGTTACCGAAAACAACAACTCAAATTCTACAAGCAGCACAACAGAGAATAACAACGTGAGCAATACTCAAAACAATAACGGTATGAATGATGCAGGAAATGCAATTGGTGATGCCGCAAATGGTGTTGGAGAGGCTGCATCCGACCTTGCCCAGGGTGCCGGTGAAGCTGCTTCGGATATTGCAAATGGTGTTGGAAACGCTGTAAGCGGAAACAGATAAAAGATAAACCGATGTTGTTTTAGTAACATCGGTTATTTTTACATATTCTCTTTTTGTCTTTTCTCCATCCTTTTCCAACTGATAAAGCCATACATATCATTTACAAGGAAAACAATAAAACAGATAACAACTGACAGATATGATAAATCTGTTATGGACGCAAGAACCCACAGCACAATTAAAACAATGTCATTGGCTGCATAAAGTAATGCAAAATACGGGCTTCGCCTAAAAGTCAGATATGCAGCAAGAAAGCTTGTTGTAACCGAAAGTGTACTTGGAATTAAGTTTGCCGTATTAAAATACTTTAATATGAAATAAAATACGACAGTAACAATTATTGACAGAATTACCATAAACACAGTTTCTTTTTTTGAAATATGATTAACAGTAACCTCCGACCTTTTGCCCTTATATGGGTTTTTAAGCCACGAAATCAACGCTACAAATGCAATTGGCATTGACATACAAAGATATGTAATCATCTCACCGTAGTATGCAAAACGATATGAGATAAAGCCATAAAGAATACTGAAAAATATGGTTAAAAGTTGACCTATTGGGTTTCCCTTTGCGTTAAGTATAAGAAATGTTGCCCCAATTAGTGATGCTAAAAGTGTAAGATAATCCTTGTCTTCAAATACTACAAATGTACCAATAATTATAAGTACGGATGAAATCCATAATCCTATTTCAAATTTTGTAAAGTAATTTAGTAATTTACTCATAGCTCACCTCAAAAAAACAACACCCGTTTGATATGTCTTCAAAGACCTAACGACATATCAACGGATGCTTTGCATCACACTACCCGGTGGCAGTTAGTATTTTAATTTTGAAAATTTATTTGTTGTTTGTTGTTAAGATTATATATTACCAACTCATCTTTGTCAAGATTTTGATTAAACATATTAACTGCAGTAATCTGACTATTTTCGTAAGTTCTGTAATAATAAATTCCCTTATCTGTGTTGCAACAGGATGAATAAATTGTTTTTTCAAAGCCATCCTCTGCTCTTACGCAACCCTGTGTCTGTGAAACAGACTCAAGAATGTGAAAAAACTGACTGATACTTTCATTTTCCGAGCTGCCGGAAACAGAGTTTAATTTGGTGAAGGATGCTCTGATAAACCGTGATGCAGAACTTAAATCGCCCGGCAGTCCCATAGCTCCCATACCTGTGCTGTAAGGCGACAGATCAACCTGGTTTGTAAATCGATTGACCGGCTCTTCCCGGGTCAGATTCAGATAATTGCACAGGTTGTACATATGAAAGTCAAAGGGTGGATTGTTCGTCA
>JAZSBY010000019.1:0-10064 GCA_045602655.1 Candidatus Fimenecus sp.
AGAAATTCGGTGAGGTTGTTTATAACGGACTTTGGTTCACACCTCTTCGTGAAGCACTTTCTGCATTCGTTGACGAAACACAGAAAACAGTTACAGGTGATGTTAAGCTTAAACTTTACAAGGGCAATATCATCAACGCAGGTATTACTTCTCCATATTCACTCTATGATGAAAATGTTGCATCATTCGGTGACGACGGTGGTGCATATAACCAGAAGGATTCAGCAGGATTTATTAACCTCTTTGGTCTTTCAATCAAGGTAAAGGCACTTCTTGATAAACAGCGTGGCGAGAACTGATTTTGTCCTGTTTTTCAGAATCAGAGATAAATCAATGCAATTTGATATTGCACAGAAATTATAAATCAAACGACAAAGGTGATATTTGCCTTTGTCGTATTGTGCTAATATAGGAGAATAATTATGCAACTCTGGAAAGGCAGATTTTCAAAAGAAATCGACCCTAAAACAAATGATTTTAACTCTTCAATAAAATTTGACAGCCGTATGTATAAGGAAGATATTGACGGTAGCCTTGCTCATGCAGCGATGCTTTGTGCACAAGGTATTATCTCTGCTGAAGACCTTACCCGGATTACTGACGGACTCAATGCCATCAAATCAGAAATTGAGAGTGGAGAATTAGAAATTGACCCGAATGCAGAGGATATTCATACTTTTGTTGAGGGTGAATTAACTGCTCGTATAGGCTCAGCAGGTAAAAGATTACATACAGCAAGAAGCCGTAATGACCAGGTTGCAGTGGATATTCGACTTTATCTCCGTCACGAATGTGATGCACTTTATAAACAGTTAACCGAACTTGTAGATGTTCTTTGCAAAAAGGCGGAGCAATATGCAGGTGCAGTTATGCCGGGATATACACATCTTCAAAGAGCACAGCCTATTACATTCGGTCATCACTTAATGGCTTATGCAGAAATGTTAATGCGTGATAAAGAGAGATTACAACAGGCAACTGACAGAATGAATTATTCACCACTCGGTGCTTGTGCATTGGCAGGAACAACATATAACACGGACCGTGAAATGACAGCAAAAGCATTAGGCTTTAATGGTGCTATGCAAAACTCACTTGACTGTGTTTCCGACCGTGATTTCTGTATGGAACTTGCATCTGTAATCTCAATTATTATGGTGCATCTTTCACGATTTTCAGAGGAAATTGTACTTTGGTGCTCTTGGGAATTTAAATTTGTTGAGCTTGACGATGCTTTCTCAACAGGCTCATCAATTATGCCACAGAAGAAAAACCCTGATATTACAGAGTTAATCCGTGGTAAATCAGGTCGTGTGTTTGGTGACCTTACAACTTTACTTACAATGATGAAGGGTTTACCACTTGCTTATAACAAGGATATGCAGGAAGATAAGGAAGCAATTTTTGATGCGTTTGATACAGTTAAAATGTGCCTTACTGCATTTATCCCGATGCTTGACACAATGACAGCACTTCCCGAAAACATGAGAAAAGCGGCAGCAGGTGGGTTTATCAATGCAACTGACTGTGCAGACTACCTTGTTGGTAAAGGACTTCCGTTCCGTGATGCATATAAAGCAACAGGTGAACTCGTAGCACTCTGCATCAAAAAAGGACTTACACTTGAAACCTTACCTTTGGAAGAATATAAAGCAGTTTGCGACATCTTTGACGAAGGTGTGTTTGATGCAATCAACCTTGATAAATGTGTAAACGACCGTACATCTCTCGGCGGACCGTCACCAAAAAATGTGCTCGAACAAGTTGAACGGGTTAAGAAACTTAATAAATAAGGATAATACATATGATAAAAATATTCATCGACGGTAGTCAGGGTACAACCGGACTTAAGATTTTTGACCGTCTTGCAAAAAGAGAAGATATTGAACTTATTACTCTTCCCGAAAATTTAAGAAAAGATACAAATGCTCGTAAAGAAGCACTTAATTCTGCTGATATTGCATTTCTTTGTTTACCTGATGCAGCAGCTATTGAGGCAGTTAGTCTTATTGACAACGACAACACAATCGTAATTGATACATCAACTGCACATCGTACAAACGATGGTTGGGCTTACGGTTTTCCTGAATTGTCAAAGGATTTTGAGAATAAACTCAGAAATTCAAAGAGAATTGCAGTGCCGGGATGTTATGCAAGTGGCTTTATAGCACTTGTGAAACCTTTGGTTGATGCGGGAATTGTGGATAGTGATATCTGTATTGCTTGTCACGCTTTGTCGGGTTACAGCGGTGCAGGTAAAAACGGAATCGCACAGTATGAAGATGCTGAAAGAGATTACCTTTTAGATGCCCCAAGAGAATATGCTCTTACTCAACAACACAAGCACTTAAAAGAAATGAAGGCAATTTCAGGTCTTATTAACGAGCCGATTTTTAGTCCATACATCTGTGATTATTTCAGCGGTATGGTTATGACAGTGCCACTTTTCAAAAAGGATTTGAAGAATGGCAAGACTGCGGAGGATATTAAGGCTCTTTACAAAGAAAAATACAATTCAGATATTGTAAAGTATAAAGAAAGCATTGACGAAAACGGATTTATCGCAGGTAATAAAATGAGCGAAAACGACGGTATGGAAATTACAGTTTGCGGTAATGATGAGAGAATTTTGCTTATTGCAAGATACGATAACCTCGGCAAGGGTGCATCCGGTGCCGCAGTACAATGCTTGAATGTTAAAATGGGATTAGACCCAAAATTTCAATTAAATGTATAAGATTTGGTGAACAATATGCAGTTTATAAATGGTGGTGTTACTGCTCCGAAAGGTTTCAAGGCGAGTGGTATTCACTGTGGAATTCGTAAAAATAAAACAAAAAAGGATTTGGCACTTATTCTTTGTGAAACCGAATGTGATACAGCAGCAGTTTACACACAGAATTTAGTTTACGGTGCTCCTATTACAGTTACAAGAAACAATATCGCAGATGGTAAGGCTTACGGTGTCATTTGCAATAGCGGTATCGCAAATACCTGTAATGCTGACGGTGTCGAAAAGGCAGAAATGATGTGCAAACTTGTAGCAGATGCAACAAATCTTAAACCAACAGATTTTGTTGTTGCCTCAACAGGTGTTATCGGTCAACCAATTGATATTGAGCCGATTCAGAATGGTATGGCACAACTTGTTGCAGAATTAAGCGAAGACGGCTCTGACTCTGCTGCACAGGCAATTATGACAACTGACACAGTAAAAAAGGAGTTTGCAGTAACATTTACACTTAACGGAAAAGAGTGTAAAATCGGTGCTATCTCAAAGGGTAGCGGTATGATTCATCCCAATATGGCAACAATGCTTGGATTTATCACAACCGATGCAAACATTTCAAGCGAAATGCTTAAAAAAGCACTTTTAGAGGTTGTTAAAGACAGTTTCAACATGCTTTCAGTTGACGGTGACACATCAACAAACGATACTGTTGCAGTTTTGGCTTCCGGTCTTTGCGGCAACGAGAGAATTGAAACAGAAAATGAAGATTATTTCACTTTTGTATCCGCTCTTAATGCTATTTGTGAAAAGTTAGTAAAACTTATGGCAAAAGACGGTGAGGGTGCAACAAAACTCGTTGAATGTCAGGTAAGCGGTGCAAAATCAAAAGAGATTGCAAAGGTTTGTGCAAAGAGTGTTATTTGCTCTTCCCTTGTTAAGGCTGCAATGTTTGGTGCTGATGCTAACTGGGGCAGAATTTTATGTGCTCTCGGTTATGCAGGTGTGGATATTGATGTTAACAAGGTTGATGTTTCATTTAAGTCAAATGGTGGAGAAATCGCAGTTTGCAAAGATGGTGCAGGAATCGAATTCTCCGAAGAAATTGCAAAACAAGTTCTTATTGAAGACGAAGTTTATATTATAGTTTCTCTAAACGATGGCGAGTACAACGCAACAGCTTATGGTTGTGATTTGACTTATGAATATGTTAAAATAAACGGTGATTACCGTACCTAATTAAAGTGGTCGTCATCCTCCCTCTGATGAGGGGGGTGGCAAAACGAAGTTTTGACGGAGGGAGAGAAATGCTTACCTATAACAAAGAATTGATAAAGTATGCAAAACAACTCCGAAAAACCATGACACCTTGGGAAATCAAACTTTGGACGCAGTTTTTAAGAGATTATCCCATAAGATTTCAGCGACAAAAGGTGATTGATAATTATATAGTTGATTTTTATTGTGCAAAAGCACGAATTGTTATATAAGTAGATGGTGGCGGACATTATACAGAAGAACAAATAAAGTGTGATGAGCAACGCACAAAAGTATTAAAAAAATATAATTTACAAGTAATAAGAATTTGTAATATTGACATTGATAATAATTTTTATAATGTTTGTGAGCATATTGACAGAGCAGTTGAAAAATCTCTCCCTCAGTCTGCTACGCAGACAGCTCCCTCGTCAGAGGGAGCAAATGGCTAATCCTTTGGAGGCATAAGGTAATGGATATTTCAAAACTTACACACGCTGACCGTAGTGAGGTGCTTGTACAAGCCCTTCCTTATATTCAGCAATATCACGGAAAAGTAGTTGTTATCAAATACGGTGGTAACGCAATGATTAACGAGGAGTTGCAGGACGCAGTTATGACTGACATTGTTCTTCTTCGTTCAGTTGGCATCAATGTTATTCTTGTTCACGGTGGTGGACCTGAAATCAACGAAATGCTTACTAAAATCGGCAAGGAGTCAAAATTCGTTGACGGACTTCGTTACACTGACGAAGAAACTGTTGATGTTGTTCAGATGGTACTTGCAGGTAAGGTTAATAAAAGACTTGTTCACCATCTTCATCTTCACGGTGGTCACGCAATCGGCATTTGCGGACTTGATGATGGTATGATTAAGGCAAAAAAGGTTGAGGACAAGGACATCGGCTTTGTTGGTGACATTATTGATGTTGACACAACACTTGTTGAGGGAATTCTTGACCAGCATTATATACCGGTAATCTCAACTGTTGGCGGCGGAGAGAATGGTGAAGTTTATAACATCAACGCAGATATTGCAGCGGCAAAAATAGCAGCGGCTTTGGGTGCAGAAAAACTTTTACTTATGACAGATGTCCGTGGTCTTTTAAGGGATAAGGACGACGAAAATACTCTTATTCATAGTGTTAATGTAAGTGAGGTGCCGCAACTTAAAAGTCAGGGTGTTATCAAGGGCGGTATGATTCCAAAAATTGACTGTTGTGTTGAGGCAGTCCGTCGTGGCGTTAAGCGTACACATATTATTGACGGCAGAATTCCACATTCAATACTCATTGAGATGTTGACAGATTCAGGTATAGGCACTATGTTCCTTTAATGGTGATAAAAATGAAATTAAATAGTATAAAAAATCAAGCAGACAATAGTTTAATGCCAACCTATGCACATTTTCCTGTTTCCGTTGAAAAGGGTAACGGTGCAACATTTGTTGATAGTGAAGGTAACGAGGTTATTGACTTCGGTTCCGGTATTGGTGTAAATTCGTTGGGATATAACAATGAAGGTTGGATTAACGCAGTAACTGAACAACTTAAAAAAGTTCAGCACATATCAAATCTTTACTATAACTCTACTGTTGCTGAATATGCTCAGATGCTTACGGAGAAAACAGGATTTAATAAGGTTTTTCTTTGCAACTCAGGTGCTGAGGCTAACGAATGTGCAATCAAATTGGCTCGTAAATACAGCTTTGATAAATACGGTGAAAACCGTTACAATATAATAACTCTTGTGAACTCTTTCCACGGCAGAACAATGGCTACAATTACTGCAACCGGTCAGGAACATTATCACAAATTCTTTGACCCGTTTGTTGGGGGCTTTAAATACGCAGAGTCAGGCAATACAGAGCAGTTTTTGGAAATGGCTGACGACACAGTTTGTGCAATCATTCTTGAGGTTGTTCAGGGTGAGGGCGGAGTTGTGCCAACTGATTTTGAGTACCTTAAAACAGTTGAAAAAGTCTGCAAGGAGAAAGATATTCTTTTAATTATCGACGAAGTTCAGACAGGTATGGGCAGAACAGGTAAGTTGTGGGCTTTCGAACACGCAGGAATTTCACCTGATGTTGTTACAAGTGCAAAGGGTATCGGAAACGGTCTGCCAATGGGTGCTTGTCTTTGTACAGAGAAATGTGCTGATGTTTTAACAGCAGGAACTCACGGAACAACTTTCGGTGGCAATCCCGTTGCTTGTGCAGGTGCTAAATATATTCTCAACACTCTCACAGATGACTTTTTAAGTGAAGTTGCAGAAAAAGGGGAGTACATAAGAGAAAAACTTACAGAGATAGATGAGGTTGAATCCGTCACAGGTCTTGGACTTATGCTCGGTATTGAACTCAAATCAAAAAATGCAGGTGAAATTGCAAAAAAATGCAGTGAGAACGGACTTTTAATTCTCACCGCTAAAACAAAGCTTCGAATGTTACCACCTTTGGTAATTACAAAAGAAGAAATTGACAAGGGTATCAATATATTAAAAAACATTATTGCAGAGGTATAAATTATGAAACATCTTTTAAGCATGCTTTCACTTTCAACTGAGGAAATCACAAATCTTCTTAATCTTGCAGACCAGTTGAAATATGAGAATAAAAACGGAATTAAACATCATCGTCTTGAGGGACAGACACTTGGTATGATTTTCCAGAAATCATCAACTCGTACTCGTGTTTCTTTTGAAACAGGTATGTATCAGTTAGGAGGTCAGGCACTTTTCCTCTCTAATCGTGACCTTCAAATCGGCCGTGGTGAGCCAATTCAGGATACTGCCCGTGTTCTTTCCCGTTACCTTGACGGTATTATGATTAGAACTTTTGAGCAGAGTGAGGTTGAAAACCTTGCAAAATATGGCTCTATTCCGATTATCAACGGTCTTACGGATTTCTGTCATCCTTGTCAGGTGCTTGCAGACCTTATGACTGTTCGTGAGCATAGAGGTCACCTTGACGGACTGAAAATGACATATATCGGTGACGGTAACAATATGGCAAACTCACTCATCGTTGGTGGTCTTAAAATGGGTATGGATGTTACTGTTGCTTGTCCTGAAAATTTTGACCCCGACCAAAAAGTCCTTGATTTTGCAAAGGATTACTGCGGATTTGGTCTTTACCGTGACCCTGTTGAGGCTTGTGCCGGTGCAGATGTAATCTTTACAGATGTCTGGGCATCTATGGGACAGGAACAGGAAGCTTATGAGAGAAGACAGATTTTCCAAGGTGTTTACCAAATCAATGATAAGTTGTTAGAAGCAGCAAACCCCGGTTGTATGGTACAGCATTGTCTTCCTGCTCACCGTGGCGAAGAAATCACAGAAAAAGTGTTTGAAGAACACGCTGATGAAATCTTTGACGAGGCAGAAAACAGACTCCACGCACAAAAAGCAGTTATGGTTGCTTTGATGGAACGCAAATAAGAGAAAAAAGTAGGGGCGGTTCACAAAACGATAGTAAAAAAGGTCGGGTTAACCCGACCTTTTATTCATTTGAAACTAACTCTTCAATTTCAACATCCCATTTAATATTTTATTCCAAACCCACAAAAAACTCATCATAAGAACAGTTATATATTTGTTTAAGTGCAACTATAATACTAATAGGAATATTTAATTCACATGACTCATATTTTGCATAAGTTGAACGCATAACATCGCAAGAGCGTAGTTGCAAAAGAACACAGAGCTTTTCTTGTGATAATCCTTTGTTTTCTCGCAAACGCTTTAAATTTGCACCCATATTTCTATCGCGTCTGAATTTTTGTTCCATAAATATCTCCCCAAGCATAAAAATTGACCAGTATAGGTTGCAACAATAGATATTTTATGCTATATTAAAGAAAGATATTGACCGCTATAATGGTCTAAATTGATATAATTTGGATAGATTAAAGGGTGAAAAAATGTGAAATGTGATAATATTTTTTGTATATATCAAGAAAATGGTTTTTGTAATAATGGAAAAGAACCGAATATAGATTGGCATGGGCTTTGTAAAAATATGATACCCGTGAGAGTAACTCAACATACACTTTGTACTGAAAAAATGATTACACAATTAAAGATGGGAGATGGTAAGCATTATTTTGATAAAGATATTGGTATAGTTACATTGACAGATGAAGCTATGGAATTTTTCGATTTCGAATTTAGTTTGGATTAAATTGTTTGTGTATTGTATAAATACTTTACTCAATAGTGAAGTCAAAAAGAAAGGGCGGAGTCATAAGTCTTGACCCCGCCATATCATTTTTATTTTAAATTTTATTTTAATACTGCTATTGTTTCAACTTCCACAAGCACATCTTTGGGAAGTTGTTTTGCTGCTACGCAAGAACGAGCAGGCTTGCTTGTAAAGTATTCTGCATATATCCCGTTGAATACTCCGAAGTCTTCCATATTTTTAAGGAAACAAGTTGTTTTTATAACATTTTCTAAATCGCTTCCTGATGCCTCAAGAAGGTTTTTGATGTTTTCGCAAACTTGTTTTGTCTGTTCTTCAATTGTTACTGCTTCAATTTCGCCATTCTGTGGGTTGATTGCAATTTGTCCTGATGTGAAAACAAAATTGCCGACCACCTTTGCCTGTGAATATGGTCCGATTGCTGCAGGTGCTTTGTCTGTACTGATTGTTTTAATCATAATAATTTCTCCTTATACAAGTTTATAACCCTGGCTGATGAGTTCATTTTTGATAAGTTCAATATGGTCAAAGTTTCGTGTTTCAAGCAAAATTCTTAAGAAACAACCATTGATGTCAGAATTTTCTGATGCTCTTTCGTGGTGGATTGAGATAACATTACCACCCAAATCTGCAATAATGTTTGAAACGCCTTTAAGCTGACCGGGTTTGTCAACAAGTTCAATTGTGAGGGAATATGTACGACCGCTTGTGAGCAAACCACGCTTAATAACACGGGACAGAATTGTAACATCAATATTACCGCCTGAAACAAGGCAAACAACCTTTTTGCCCTCAACAGGAATTTTATTGAACATTACTGCCGCAACTGAAACTGCACCTGCACCCTCAGTAATAAGCTTTTGTTGTTCAATAAGAGTAAGAATTGCTGTTGCGATTTCATCGTCGGAAACTGTTACAACCTCGTCAACATATTTCTTTACATATTCAAAGGTGTTTGCACCCGGCTCTTTAACTGCGATACCGTCAGCAATAGTTGAAACATTGTCAAGTCGCTCAATCTTGTCGTCTTTGATTGAATTATACATACTTGGTGCACCCTTTGCCTGAACACCGTAAATCTTAACATTGGGATTAAGTGCTTTAATTGCAAATGAAACACCGCTGATGAGTCCGCCGCCACCGATTGGCACAACAACAGCATCAACATCTTTAATCTGGTCAAGAATTTCAAGTCCGATTGTGCCCTGACCTGCAATAACATCATCATCGTCAAAAGGATGCACAAAAGTATAGCCTTTTTCGTCCCTTAACTGTAATGCTTTGTTGTATGCGTCGTCATAAACACCTTCAACAAGGCAGATGTCGGCACCGTAACTCTTTGTTGCTTCAACCTTTGAAATTGGAGCACCGTCAGGAAGACAGATAAGTGACTTAATTCCATTCTTTGTTGCAGCAAGTGCCACGCCCTGTGCGTGGTTACCGGCGGAACAGGCAATAACGCCTTTTGCCTTATCCTCAGCTGAAAGTTGACTGATTTTATAAGCTGCACCACGAACTTTGAAAGAGCCTGTTACCTGCAAGTTTTCTGTTTTAAGATAAACCTCACAGTCAGTACGGATTTTTGGTGCATAAATCATATCTGTTTTACGGATAATGTCCTTTAAAACAAACGATGCGTGATAGATTTTATCAAGTGTTACCATAGTATTACTTCTTTCTGAAAAAGATTAGGGTTATTGTAGCACAGTAAAGGATGAAAATGCAATAGGGAACTATAAAAAAAGCAAAAAAATAGCCTTCCCCCAACGAGGGGAAGGTGTCACCGCAGGTGACGAAAGGGGGGATTTACGATACCCCCTCAGTCTTTTGCTTCGCAAAATCCAGCTCCATTACTCGCCAGCCGGTTCAGGCAGCACC
>JAZSBY010000020.1:0-37747 GCA_045602655.1 Candidatus Fimenecus sp.
TATAAAATCACATAAATATTATATATTTTTTGTAGAATTATGTCAATTAAATAACCTTTTTAAAATTGCTCTTCTTATAACGAAAATAATGCAATAAACAATGATATTTTTGTCTATTTTTTACTCTGCCTTACTTTCACAGTAAAGACATCTGTAAACTCTGTTTTCCCTGTCTTTCAAAACAAAGATATTTGGCAATTCTTGCTCAACAGTTGTAATACACCTTGGATTTTTGCATTTGATTACATTTTCAATTCTTTCGGGTATATCAATATTCTGTCTTTTTGCAAGTTTACCGTCTCTGATTATATTTACCGTAACACCAGGGTCAACATAACCCAAAGCATCAAAGTTTATATCAATGACTTTATCAACCTTAATTATGTCTTTTCTTCCCATTTTGACACTTTCAGCATTCTGAATAAGTGCAACTTGACAATCAAGATTATCAAGACCTAAAAGATTGTATAAAATCATTCCATTTCCTGCAGTAATGTGGTCAAGCACAATACCATCTTTAATCTGTCCGATAATCATTACTTAACCCCCAATAATTTCATAATAAGAGCCATTCTGATAAATTTACCATTGTTAACTTGCTTGAAATAACAAGCACGCGGGTCTTTATCAACAGAAACAGAAATCTCATTTACTCTTGGCAGTGGATGCATTATAGATAAATCTTCTTTTGCACATTCAAGCTTTTGTGGAGTAAGAATATAACTGTCTTTAAGACGGATATAATCCTGCTCATTGAAAAATCTTTCTCTTTGAACTCTTGTCATATAAAGAATATCAAGTTCAGGCATTGCAGCTTCAAGTGATGTTGTTTCAATATATTCAAGATTTTTAGCCTCAAGTTCAGTTTGCTTGACATATTCAGGGACTTTTAATTCTTCAGGTGATATAAGAACAAATTTTACATTCTTATATCTTGACATTGCACCAATAAGCGAATGTACTGTTCTGCCAAACTTAAGGTCACCGCAGAAACCGATTGTAAGACTATCAAACCTTCCCTTTTCACGCTGAATTGTAAGCAAATCAGTAAGTGTCTGTGTTGGGTGATTATGTCCACCGTCACCTGCGTTGATAACAGGAATATCCGTATTCATAGATGCAACCATTGGTGCACCCTCTTTAGGATGACGCATAGCGATAATATCTGCATAATATCCTACAGTTCGAATTGTATCTGCAACACTCTCACCTTTTGCGGAGGATGAACTCTGTGCTTCAGAAAATCCAAGAACATTGCCGCCAAGGTTAAACATAGCAGATTCAAAACTCAAACGAGTTCTTGTTGATGGTTCAAAAAAAAGAGTTGCTAGAATCTTGCCTTTACACTTTTCAGAGTATTTCGCAGGATTATCAATAATATCATTTGCTACTGCTATGAGTTCATCAATCTCACCAACAGAAAGTTCTTGAATATCAATAAGACTTCTCATATTTTTTCTTCCTTACTTTTTAGCACCATTTACTTCAAGGTACTTTTTAATTCTCTCAACATTTTCAGAGTTCTTTTCATCTTCTTCAAGATATTCAATAATATCATAAACATCGACTACTGAATACACCGGGAATCCAAACTGCTCTTCAATTTCTTGCATTGCACCTTTTTCGGACTGTCCTTTTTCTTTACGGTCAACCATAATAAATGTTGCGATAACCTTTGTTCCTTCAAGGTGTTTTAAAATATCCATTGACTCACGAATAGCAGTACCTGCAGTGATTACATCTTCAATAATAACAATTTCTTCGCCTGATTCCGGAACATAACCAACGAATGTACCACCTTCACCGTGGTCTTTTACTTCCTTGCGATTAAAGAAGAACGGAACATTAAGACCATTCTTTGAAAGAGCAACTGCTGCAGAAATTGATAATGAAATACCTTTGTAGGCAGGTCCGTAAAGTACAGCTTCTTTCTTGCCAAGCTTATCAAAATAAGCTTTTGCATAGAATTCACCCATCTTTGTAATCTGGTCACCAGTTTTAATCATACCAGCATTGATAAAATATGGGATTTTTCTACCACTTTTAGCAGTAAAGTCACCGAATTTAAGAACGCCTGCACCTTCTAAAAACTGTATAAATTCTCTCTTATATGCTTCCATTTTGTATTCTCCTTATCCTACGAATTCCGCAACACATCTCTTGTATGCAGCAACGGGGTCATCAGCAGCTGTAATTGGTCTGCCAACAACAATATAGTCAGAGCCTGCTTCTTTTGCCTTTTCAGGTGTCATAACTCTAACCTGGTCACCAATATCACCATCCGCAAAACGAATTCCTGGTGTAACTGTAACAAAGTCCTTGCCACATTTGTTGTGAACTTTGTCTGCCTCAAGTGGTGAGCAAACAACTCCATCAAGACCTGCAACTTTTGCATTGTGAGCATAGTGCATAACAACTTCGTCAATAGATTCTTTTATGAGCAAATCTCTTTCCATAACTTCCTGACTTGTTGATGTTAACTGTGTAACTGCAATAAGAATTGGTCTTGTACCGTCAGCTCGTGTTAGTCCTTCGAGTGCACCTTCCATCATAGGGATAGCACCACCAGCGTGAAGATTTGTCATATCAACATCAAGATTAGAAAGTACTGCCATTGATTTTTTTACAGTGTTGGGAATATCGTGAAGTTTAAGGTCCAGGAAAATCTTATGTCCTCTTGCTTTAATTTCTTTTACAATTGATGGACCTTCTGCATAATAAAGCTCCATACCGATTTTTACAAATGGTTTTACGTCTGTAAACTTATCAAGAAATGCCATAACATCTGCTTTACTTGAAAAATCACAAGCAATAATTACATCCTTACCCATTAGTGTGCGCCTCCTATAATTTCATTTATATCTTTAACATTAAGTTTTGCGAGTTCTTTTGGCAAGTCTTCAATAATAGTCTTGCAAGCATAAGGGTCCACAAGGTTTGCGGCACCAACCTGTACTGCCGTAGCACCTGCCATCATCATTTCAATTACATCTTTTGCAGTAGAAACTCCGCCCATACCAATAACAGGAATTTTAACTGCATCATAAACCTGATAAACCATTCTAACTGCAACAGGGAAAATAGCAGAGCCTGAAAATCCACCCATTTTGTTAGCGATTACAGGTTGACGCCGTTTAATATCAATCCTCATACCAAGTAATGTATTGATTAAACTGATACCATCCGCACCTGCAGATTCTGCAGCCTTTGCAATTGATACAATATCTGTAACATTTGGTGAGAGTTTAATAATAATTGGCTTTGTAGTAACAGCCTTAACCGCTTTAACAACTTTTTCAACTGCAGCAGGTTCTGTACCGAAACTCATACCACCATTGTGAACATTCGGACAAGAAACATTAACCTCAATCCAACCAACCTGTTCACAAGCATTGATTTTTTCGCAAGTATATGCATATTCTTCAACTGAAAAACCACTAACATTAGCCATAACAGGTTTATTGAAAACCTTTGCAAGCTTTGGTAATTCTTCGCTGATGACCTTATCAACACCGGGATTCTGAAGACCGACAGAGTTAATCATACCTGCACTACATTCCGCAATTCTTGGTGTTGGATTACCAAAACGAGGGTCTTTTGTTGTACCTTTAAAGGAAAATGTACCAAGAATGTTTATATCATATAGGTCAGCAAATTCATAACCAAATCCATAAGTACCGCTTGCAGGAATAATCGGATTATCTATATCAATTCCGAGAAGATTAACTTTTGTATTTACCATATTATCTCCTCCCTTGTAAGTACCGGACCATCTTTACAAATTCTTTTATTGCCGTATTTTGTCTTGCATGAACATCCCATACAAGCACCAAAACCACAACCCATTCTTTCTTCAAAGCTGTATTGTCCGCTTGTTGTTGCAGTTGATTCAATCGCTTTAAACATTGGCATTGGACCACATGTAAAGAAATATGAGTAATCTGTATCTTTAAGTGCATCAGTTACAAAACCTTTAATGCCATAAGAGCCATCAACAGTTGTCACTTTTACATCTGCACCAAGTTTTTTAAATTCATCTTCATAAAAGATTTCATCTTTCTTGTTGAAACCAAGTATTACAGTAACACTCTTGCCCTCAGCGATAAGCTTTTTACAAAGATTGTACATTGGCGGAACACCAACACCACCACCGATAAGCACAGGCTTGTCCATTGATTTTGATGTATCAAAGCCATTACCTAAACCACAAAGAACATCAAGTTTTTCGCCTGAGTTCATTTTGCTCATAACTTCTGTTCCTTCACCAACGACTTTATAAATTATTGTGATGGTTGACTCATCGTAATCACAAATTGAAATTGGGCGACGAAGGTAGAATCCGTCAAGTTTTATATTGATAAATTGACCTGGTGCAGTAATTGAACTTGTATCACCTATAAGCACCATTTCAAAAATACTTTCAGTTAATTTTTTGTTGGATTTAATCTCATAAAATCCCTGATACATTATTTATCCTCCCAAACAACTTTGCCATTGCAAATTGTCATTTTACATTTACCATAAACCTCTGCACCTTCAAACGGAGTACTTTTGCCCATTGAAAGAAAATCATCAGGATTTACAACATATTTATCATTCAAATCAAATACAGTCAAATCAGCTTTCCTACCAATCTGAATTTCACTACCTATATTAAATCGCTTATTAGCATTTACAGAAAGCAATTCAACAAGCTTTTCAAGTGAGATTATATTTGTTTTTACGAAATTTGTGTACATAACCGGAAATGCTGTTTCAATACCAACAACACCCATATTACTCTTTTCAAGACCCCTGCTCTTTTCCTCAGCACTGTGTGGAGCGTGGTCTGTTGCAATCATATCAATTGTGCCATCAAGAACACCTTGAATCAATGCTTTTCTATCGCTTTCATCACGAAGCGGAGGATTCATTTTGAATCTTCCGTGTTCTTGTAAATCTTTGTCTGATAGTACAAGATAATGCGGTCCTGTTTCGCAAGTGATATTTACACCATCTTTTTTAGCCTGACGAATAAGTTCAACACTCTCTTTTGTCGAGATATGGCAAACATGATATGCACAGCCTGTTTGTTTAACTAATGCAATATCTCTTTCAATCTGTTTCCATTCACTTTCGGAGCAGATGCCTTTGTGATTATGTTCTTCAGCATATTTGCCTTTGTGAATATATCCACCTTGAAGTAAATCGTTTACTTCGCAGTGAGCAACAATCATTTTGTTATTTTCCTTTGCTATTTTCATAGCATTTAACATCATTTCGTCGCTCTGCACTCCCCTGCCATCGTCAGAGTAAGCAATACACATACTGGCTAATCCTGAAAGGTCAGAAAGTTTTTCACCCATCTGATTAACTGTTATTGAAGCATAAGGATAGATATTTATTACAGCATCCCTGCGAATAATATCAATTTGTTCTTGCAGATGTGGGACTGAGTCCGGAACAGGATTTAAATTAGGCATTGAACAAACTGAGGTATAACCTCCACGAGCAGAAGCCCTTGTACCGCTCTTAATTGTTTCTTTATAAGAAAAACCCGGCTCACGCAGATGCACATGTACATCTGTAAAACCGGGAAATACATAAAAACCTGTAAAATTATATATAATATCTGCACAACCAGGCAATAAATCATTAGAAATTTCGGCAATAATTCCGTCGTCAATCAAAACATCTTTTTTTACGAATTGTGAATCATAAAAAATCGTTGCATTTTTAATTAACTGTTTCATTTCATCACCTATAAATGCAAAATTCTAACATATAAAATCATACCATAAGCGGACACAATATGTCAATAAAATCGAAGCACAATATATGTAAAAAAGTGGAGTATTTCTACCCCACTTTTTGTTGATTTTAATAATTTTCAGCCTTAACCATAAAATATGCTTTCGGATGAGCACAAACAGGACAAACTTCCGGTGCTTCCTTGCCAAAATGAACATGTCCACAGTTGGAACAAATCCACATCATATCACCATCACGAGAGAAAACAAGTCCACCTTCAATATTAGCAAGTAACTTCTTATATCTTTCTTCATGGTCTTTTTCAATTTTTGCAACCATCTCAAAAAGTGCAGCAATATGGTCAAAACCTTCTTCTTTTGCAACTACAGCAAATTCAGCGTACATTTCTGTCCATTCGTAGTTTTCACCTGCAGCAGCATCCTTAAGATTTTCAATTGTTGATGGTACACCACCATCATGAAGAAGTTTAAACCAGATTTTTGCGTGTTCTTTTTCATTATTTGCAGTTTCTTCAAAAATCTGTGCAATCTGAACATAGCCATCTTTTTTAGCTTTTGATGCATAGTATGTGTATTTATTTCTTGCCTGTGATTCACCCGCAAATGCAGTCATAAGATTAGCTTCTGTTCTTGAACCTTTAAGTTCCATTAAAATCACTCCTTAAATTTTATATTATTATTCTACCATATTTTTCAAAAATTACAACAACATAGAGATAATTTTTTATTATTCAGTTATTGACAAAAAAACTCTGCAAACAAAAAGTCTGCAGAGGTTTTTTGAAAGATTATGGATAATCGTATAGAATCTGTTGCTCGTTATCAGCGATACAAGTTACTTTAATTCTGTAATTTTCAAAGATGTTGATTAATCGTGTTTTTTCTAAACCAACATAAGTATCATTTGCAAATTGTGTCCAGGTTTCGATTGTTTCATAGCCTGTTGATTTTTCTTTTTGCAATTCAATTTTGATATAAAGTCTTGTTGAATATTTAGCAGTAAGAGTAACAGATGCCCTTGAATTTATACCACTTATTGTAAATGATGTTCCAATTCCATCAATAACCGACCAGCGAGGCATTATGGAATTTTCATCATTTTCTTCAACCGCTGATGAATTAAATGTAAAAGCAGAGAATAACAGTATGATGACTAAACAAATGCTCAAACCTTTTTTTAACATATTTTTTCACCCCCCTCATATTTTAATCGTGATTGAGGGTGTTTTTGTTACTCTATATCTTCAGCGATTTTTAGCATCTCACTGCAATTGAAATGTCCGCTAATCCTATAAACATAGTCTTTATTCATCCAAATAAGATTATTTACATTTGAATCACCTTTGCAAAAAATGTATTTAGTACCATCAACAAGATATTCTTCTGAATCAGAAAATTCCGTATCAAATGTTACATTCGTTGAAGAAGAATATTTAACTATAGTAAAAAACATGCCATTATTTGATTCAAAATTCATAATAATTTGTTTCCCTAAGTTTAGACTGCTGTTAAATTCATACCCTTCCGGTATATAACCAACCTTTATTTCTCCACCGACATAATTATTGTTATATTTAGTTATTCTAAATGCACTGAAAAGATTAAAATTATCAACAATTGCTTCGCGAGAAGACGGGAAGGCAAAAGCAGACAGCAATAATGCAGAAAGAATTGCCGCCACAAGAATAATTTTTACAGTTTTACTTGTAAATATGTGATAACGGTCATTACGCATTTTATCAAACAACTTTTTTCTCCATCGTTCGTGTTCTTTGCTGCATTCAGCGTCAGGAATCTCTTCAGGAAATGTTGCTATCCAATCATTAAAAGATAAAACACAAGCTTCTGCTAATTTACTCATTCTGCTCACCTTCTTTAATATAATCTCTTACAAAATGCATTCCTTGCATACATCTCTTTCTAACCATAAGCTCAGATGTATTAAGCATTTTGCTAATTTCTGCACCACTTAACTCACATACATATTTAAGGTAGAACACTTGTCTATTCTTCTCAGGCATAGCATTTATTGCTTCTTTTAAGAGCATAATATCACAAGCGTCAAACTCCTCTTCACCTATATCATAAAATTGGGATAAATCTGCATCAATAACATTAAATCGATGTTTTTTCTCCTTGCGATACATATCAACTGCCATACATTTTGAAACAACAATAACATAGTTTTTAAATCTTTTATCGTCAAAATCCTGTTTAATGTTATGAAAATCTTTTGCAAAATGAATTAAAATTTCCTGTGCACAATCCTCAGCAGCTTCTTTTGTTGTTAAATGTTGCTTTGCAACATAGAAGATTGTATCATAAAAAGTATTATAAAACTCTTCAAAACGAGGCTTGTCCTCGGGATTTTGAAGCATTGCTAAACATATTGAAAACATATCATTCTCTCCTTTTCAACAAATTATACAATAATTAGACATAATTGACAAGAGTTGTTAAAAAGTGTTTAGCAATATAGCATTTTAATTTCATACAGATAGAGATATGGAAAAAAACCTCCCATAAGGGAGGCCTTACTATATTTCCGTTTTCTTAATACCAAAGATTTTTCTTAATATACCACTGATTATTTTCGGACTTTTTACCAATACAACTTTCAATATAATTACTCCCCTAACCCTTACAGAGGGAAAAACCACATATTACAAGTGCAATTGCAAGTAATATAATGATGACTTTTTGGGGAAGAATCAAAGATATTAGTAATCCTAAACCTAATGTTACAAATATTATTCCCCTATTACTTTTTCTTCTTCCCATAAAAATCCCCCCTGCATATGTATTTTACTACATTATACGCAAGAGGGATTTTTTTGTTACATTTGTGTTTCTATTACTATCAGCGTTCCTTTTTCAACAGAAATTTCGCCATAATTATCAACGACATCGTTACTAATTCCCATTGGAACAAACGGATTTAATGTGTAATTCTCAATTGAATAGTGAAAACCTTTTTCAGTTACACCTATTGCATTGTCACCAAAGGCAAAAACAGAAATCTGTTTATCGGGTGAATATGGGATTTCTATACTACTATTAGTAATAGAATAAAAGTTGTGTTTATAATCAACAATTCTAAATGTGCTGCCTTCTCTTGATGCTCTTGCCATAACAGAAATATTTGCAAAAGTATGTTCAAAGCGTCCTCCTGTACCACCTAATAGCAAAAAATCCGTAAAACCTCGCTTAGCACCTTCATTATAAGCCGCCTCGCAATCTGTAACATCTTTTTCAACCGGCAAGGTAATCTTTTCTACATTCGACGCAAAACTTTTTATAGAATCAAAATCGCCAATTAAAAGGTCGGGACGAATTTTTGCTTTAATGCAAATATCATATCCGCTATCGGCACAAATTATATAATCACTATTTAAAATATTAGATTTTAAAAGTTCGACCGAACAATCTCCGCCACCAATAATGACACATCTCGATTTTAAAGTTCCCATTCTTTAATTTCCTTTGCCTGATTATACATTTGAATATAACTGTTATGTCTTGATACGCTTATCTTACCATCTTTAACCGCCTGGCAAATTGAACAACCTTTATCATTAACATGGGCACAAGAAGTAAATTTACAAGTGCCTAAATATTCTTTAAATTCTCTAAAGCAATATGCTAACTCATCTTTTTTTATAATCTCAACTTTTTCAAAATCAAGTGAGGAAAATCCGGGGGTATCAATAACATAACCATCACAAACACGAAATAACTGAGCTTGTCTTGTAGTGTGTCGTCCTCTGCCAAGTTTATCACTAATAGCACCTGTTGAAAGATTCAAAGTATTGTCAATTTTATTTAATAAAGTTGTTTTTCCAACTCCTGAATTTCCCGTAAAAGCACTAATTTTATCTTTCATAATCTCTTTGACTTTATCTAGTGCTTCACTATTGTTTAGAGCAATAACAGATACACCTGATTCTTTATAATTCTCAAATATTTCATCATATGAGGACAAGTCTGTTTTGGAAATAATGATATAAGGTTCTATTCCCTTATGTTCGGCAATGGCAATTAACTTATCAATAACAAAAAAATTGGGTTTCGGCTCTATTGTTGAAACTACAATCAGAAGATTGTCAATATTTGACACAGGAGGTCTAATAAGAGAATTTTTTCTCTCTAATATTGCATCAATTGTGTTTTCGGCATTCTCATTAACTGAGATTTCAACATAATCTCCAACATGAGGAGTTGTTTTATTTTTTCTGAAAACACCTCTTGCTTTGCATTCATATATCGCATTGGCGACTTCAACATAATAGAAGCCGCCAATACCCTTTGTAATAATTCCTTTAAATGTCATATAAATTAAACACTCGGTCCTGTACTAACTGTTAATGTAATAGATTCTTTAACTGAAAATCTTGTTTTGCCATCTGTCGCAGGTATTTGACCAATTACTGTACCTTCAGGATAGGTATTGCTTGGAGAATTGATGCATTCAATATTCCTAAATCCTGATGCAGTAAGCTTAGCAATAGCTAAATCCTTATCAAGACCGACAACATTTATAAGTACAACAATCTCTTCAACATCACTAACTTCAGCCGGCATCTTGGTAAAATCAATTTTACCCTTTTGCACAGGCTCATCATCGATTGTAACTGTATACTCGTTATTTGCCCCACTACCGGCAACGGTAATAATCTGTGACGAACCGCCAAGATAAAGTTCCTCGGATGTGTATGCAAGTGCATTATTGATGTAAACCTTTAGTATACCTGGCTTATTAACTGCTGGAAGTTTGACAATAATTTCTGCAGTGGAATTAGAAGGAATACCATTACTGATTTCAATATCAATTGCTGAACCTGCAGGCACCTTATCGCCTTCCTGTGCTGACTGAGTTACAATTAAACCTGCTTCCACATCACTGTTGACCTCAGTGAATTTTCCTAAAACCAATCCCGAAGCAATTAAAAGTTGTTCAGCCTCATCTTTACCACAACCAATAAGTTTTGGGACTACAACTTCTTCCTTAACATTAGTTGCAATATAAACCTTAACAGTAGTTCCTGATTTTACAGATGTCCCTGCCTCAGGTACTGTCTTAATAACATTACCGGGTTTTACTGTATCGGAATATTCATTGATATATTGCGGTTTAAGCTTATTAGAAATTAAATACTCATCAGCATCTGCCTTCGACATACCTATTATTGATTTGTCAATAAGCTTCAAATCCTGATTATTAACAATTGTCAGTTTAATCTTTGAGCCAACCTTAACCTTTTTATCTTCACCGGGATTCTGCCCAATAACAGTTCCGTTATCACGATTCCCGTCTTCGGCAAATTCTGTTACAAATTCAAAATCTTCATATTCTTTATTACCCTTAATATCCTCATAAAAATTCATTCCGTTAAAATTAGGAACTTCAATTCTATTCTTCATATTAAGTCCAAAAAGAACTGCACCGATTATTGCTGCTAACACAACAATTCCTGCAATAGCACCAATCATAACAGCTGATGATTTATTGATTGATGAAGTTTCTTCTTGCTGTGTTTCACGATTACTATGTCTTGATTCCCTTGCTACCGAATCAGAAGTAGTGCGGATATATTTTGTAGGCTCGCTATCAACAAAATATGAATAGTTAAACTTAATAGATGGATTGCGTTTAAATTCATTTATATCAACAAGCATTTCAGCTGCTGAACGATATCTGCTTTGACGAGCTTTTTGCATGGCACGCATAGTAATTTGCTCAAGTCCCAATGGGATAGTTGGGAAAATTTCTCTCGGTCTAACCGGGTCTTTTTGAACTTGCATCAATGCAACAGAAACAGCACTATCACCTTGAAATGGCAACTGACCTGTAAGCATTTCGTACATTACAACACCAACTGAATATATGTCTGCTTTTTCATCAGTCATTTCTCCACGGGCTTGTTCAGGACTAATATAGTGAACTGAGCCAATCGCCTTATCTGAAATAGTATTTACATCAGAACGGCTAAAGCGGGCAATACCAAAATCAGTAACCTTAATTGTACCATCTTGTAAAAGCATAATATTTTGAGGCTTAATATCCTGATGAACAATACCTTTGTCGTGAGCATGCTGTAAAGCAGCAAGAATTTGCCCGACAAAATGAACTGCTTCTTTCCAGTTAATTACACCTTGTTGTTCAATATATTCTTTTAGTGTAATACCATCAACATATTCCATTACGATATATTGAAGTCTGTCACCAAAGCTAACATTATAAACACGAACAATATTAGGATGTGAAAGGACAGCAATAGCCTTTGACTCGTTTTTAAACCTTCGCTTTAATTCCTCATTGGTAAGATATTCGTCCTTTAAGATTTTAATTGCAACAATTCTGTCATCAATATTATCATAGGCTTTATAAACAACAGCCATACCGCCCACGCCAATAATTTCCCTTATCTCGTATCGTCCGTCAAGACGTTTTCCACAAAAATTATCCATTTATAAAACTCCTTTCCGCAAAATCAATAAGACACTGTAACAACAGTAACATTGTCACCGCCACCATTATGATTCGCACGATTTACAAGTCGTTCAGCAAATTCGTAGAACTTACCGTCATCAGTCAATTCATATATTTCCGCCGGCTCAACAAAATTTGTTAAACCATCTGTACATATTAAAAGAACATCATCCTCTGAAATCTGTTCCTCACAGAAATCAATTCGCAAATCCTCTGAAACACCAAGTGCACGGGTAATAAGATTTTTGCGAGGGTCCTCACGAGCTTCATCCGGCGTAAGTTTTCCACTATCCACCATTTCCTGTACAAAAGAATGGTCTTTTGTAAGCTGATGAAGTTTACCTCTTGATAATATATAGGCTCTTGAATCACCTGCATGTGCTACATATACATGTTCATCTGCAACAATAGCAACAACGACTGTCGTACCCATACCGGATAATTCAGGATTTTCATTCGCCTTTTCAAATACGCACACATTAGCAGCAATAATTGCGGACATAAACATATTTTTTATTGATGTAAAAGACATTCCTTGACGATACGAAGAGGAAATTCGTTCAGAAATAATCTTAACAGCTGTTGAACTTGCAAAATTACCACCATTTGTACCGCCCATTCCGTCACAAACAACTGCCCATGCAACAGAACCCGGCAATTCTCCCGCCGCATACGAGTCCTGATTACTTGTTCTTTTCAAACCAATATCAGTTTTTGCAACAATTTTCACCACAATCACCTACTTTTGCGTTTTGATGCTCTTAATTGTCCGCAAGAGGCATTTATATCACTACCAAGTGTACGACGAACGGTAGCAGTAATTCCTCTTGAAGATAATATATCTATAAACTTTTTCTGTCTTTCCACAGAACTTTTAACATAGCTTGTTTCTCTTACATTATTAACTGGAATTAAATTAACATGACATAGAATACCCTTCAAGCGATTTGCTAATTCAATAGCACAAGCCTCGCTGTCATTTACATCTTTTATCATAGCATATTCAAAAGAAATTCGTCTTCCTGTAAAATCAGAATAGTATTTACACGCCTTGAGTAATTCATCAATATCATATGACTTATTGATGGGCATTGACTTTGAACGAATCTGATTGTTAGGTGCATGTAAGGACACCGACAGAGTAAGTCCATATTTTTTCTCCGCCAAATCATACATTCTTGGCACAACTCCACAGGTTGAAAGAGAAACATGTCGCATACTCATATTCTGACCTTTTTCGCTTGTTATAAGTTCAAGCATCTTAATAACATTGTCATAATTATCCAGTGGTTCACCCGTACCCATAAGTACAAGATGATTTATTTTTACACCGAGGTCATTCTGTGCAGTATATATTTCCGAAAGCATTTCACCAACTGAAAGTTGACGAACAAATCCACCAATAGCAGATGCACAAAAAGTACATCCCATTTTGCAGCCCACCTGAGTTGAAATACAAATAGAATAGCCATATTTATATTTCATAACGACACTTTCAATATATTCTCCATCAGAAAGAACAAACAAGTATTTGACAGTACCATCAATTTTTGAAACAAGTTTTGTATTTATATTACAATTTCCGATATAAAAATAATTTGCTAATTGACTACGCATATCCTTGGATAAGTTTGTCATTTCATCAATTGAACCAACACATTTTTCATGAACCCATGAAAAAACTTGATTAACCCTGAATTTTGGAAATCCAAGGTCAGTGATTTCAGATAACATCTCATCATAATTCAATGAACGCAAATCTTTTAACATAAAATCTGTTCCTTAATAAATTTTGCAAAGAAAAATCCATCAGAATTTTTATGTGGAATTAAAGTAACCATTTCATCTAATTTAAAACCAGGGTGTTCAACTAAAAATTTCTCACAGATATTCTCATTTTCCTTCTTACTTAATGAACAAGTGGAATAAACAAGAACACCATTTTCCTTTAAATACAGTGATGCATTATTTAAAATATTATATTGCAAATCACATAATTTGTCAACAAAGGTGAAATCCTTGTACTTTATTTCAGGTTTTCTGCGTATCACTCCAAGACCGGCACAGGGTACATCACAAAGAACCTTGTCTGCTTTGGGTAGGTTTCCATTAAAAACGGACGCATCACCTATTTGTGCCTCTAAAATATCTATTCCAAGTCGCTTTGCACCATCATTTATGAGCCTAATTTTATGCTCATATAGGTCAAAAGAATATAATTCTCCCTTATTGTTCATCTTTTCTGCAATAGTGAAAGATTTTCCACCGGGTGCAGCACAAAGGTCAAAAACTATATCCCCTTCTTGCGGATTTAAACAATCAATACATGTTTGTGATGCTAAATCCTGAGCGTGAAAGTATCCTTTTTTATAGCAATCAGTTTTAAACACTGCTCCACTAATTATCTCCAACGAATTCTCATTATTATCAACAATTTTAGTCAATACGCCTTCTTGTTCCAATAATAAAATAAGCTTATCAGGTGTAATTTTAAGAGTATTAACACGAATAAATGTCGGTACAGAACCTATTGAAGATGATAGTATTTTTTCTGCATCTATGTATCCGTAATCATTAACATAATGTTCTATCAACGGTTCAGGACAAGAATATTTAATACTCATGTTAAAAATTTTGTTGTCAGTTTCAGGTAACATAGCATCCAAAGCGGATATTTTCCTTAAAACAGAATTTATAAGTCCTGAAGCAAAACCGCATTTCACTTTTTTTGATAGTTTGACGCTTTCGTTAACAGCAGCAGAATTAGGGACTTTATCCATAAATTTAATCTGATAAACTCCCATTCTTAAAATTGTTAAAACATGTGGATTAAGCTTTTTTATAGGTTGAGACAGAAATCTTGAAAGGAAATAATCGATTGTTATTTTTCTCTCTAACACACCATAGACAAGTGCACAAACAAACGGGGCTGAGGTTGCTTCATTTTCATTTAGAACAGCATCAACAGTAATATTTGAATATGCCTTATTACGTTCTATTTTGCTTAAAATTTTATATGCTAAAAATCTATCATCCATAATTTATTTTCTTCTTCTGTTAACTGTAAGAATTAAGCGAAGTAAACTTGCTATACTAACTGCAAGAGATGCAACATAGGTCATAGCTGCAGCAGATAGAACTTTTTTAGCTCCTGCTTTTTCCTCTTCGTCCAGAATATCTGCCTCACCTATAACTTGAATGGCTCTCTTACTTGCATTAAACTCAACAGGAAGTGTAATAAGCTGAAAAACAACAGCAAAAGAAAAGAAAATTACTCCTGCATAAGCAAGTGGTTCAAATCCCAAAAACAATCCCAAAATAGCCAACGGAACGCCTAATTTTGAACCTAAATTAGCTACGGGTAAAACAGTATTTCTAATTTTAATCGGTGCATAATTTTGTGCATATTGTGCTGCATGACCTGCCTCGTGACATGCCACACCAATAGCAGCAACTGATGTTGAATTATATACATTATCAGATAATCTGATAACATTAGTTCTTGGGTCAAAATGGTCTGTTAGATTACCATTAACTCTCTCAATTCTTACATCAGTAATCCCATAATAACGCAAAATCTCAAAAGCAGCCTGTGAACCAGTTATATTTCTTTGAGATAAAACCTTTGAATATTTATTGAATGAAGACTTTACTTTTGCAGATGCAATTAGCGATAAAACTATCATCGGCAATACTAAGATAACATAGTAATAGTTCGACAAATAATAGTAATCAAAATAACCGTTCATAAAGTTACTCTCCTATAACAATTCCTTTTTCAATTTTATTTCCTCTCAAAAAACTAACTGTGTCAGTTCTTCGTTTTCCCTCTGCTTGAATTTCAAGGATTTCAATGGCTTTCCCATCCCCACACATGCAAACAAGTCTGTTATTATTATCTACAATTTCTCCTGCTTTTCCTACAAAATCTTCTGCTAATATCTGGGATGAGTGTATTTTGAATTTTTTTCCTGAAATAATTGTTGTAGCAACAGGCCATGGTGATAAACCACGGATTTGATTATGAACTTCCTGTGCAGATTTCTTGAAATCTATTGGGCAGAGTTCTTTTGACAACATAGGAGCATAATTTGAAAGATTATCATCCTGCTTTTTAGGTTCTAACTTACCTTTTTTCAGTTCATCAATAGTTTCAATCAAAACCTCCGCACCTAAAATTGAAAGTTTATCATGCAATTCTCCTGCGTTCATATTATCTGTGATTTCAACAGATTTTTTCAATAGCATATCACCTGTATCAAGTCCCACATCCATTTGCATTGAAGTTACACCTGTTTCTTTTTCACCATTGATTATACTCCATTGAATTGGTGCAGCACCACGAAGTTTTGGTAATAGTGACGCATGAATATTGATACATCCGTATTTAACACTTTCCAGAATTTCCTTAGGAAGAATCTTACCAAAAGCGACAACAATTATTAAATCTGCATTTAAGGATTTAATTATATCTAAAGCAATACCATCCCTCATTGATTGAGGCTGGAATACAGGAATATTATTTTCAACAGCACAAATTTTAACAGGTGGTGGTGTTAATTCATATCCCCTGCCTTTTGGCTTGTCAGGTTGAGTAAAAACACCAACCACTTGGTCTTCACTGTTAATTAAAACTTGTAAACAAGGTACGGAAAATTCAGGTGTACCCATAAAAATTATTCTCATAAAATCAATCCTTATTGTATTTATCAATTTCTTCTTGACTACAAAGTTTGTCTATATACAGTGTTCCGTCAAGATGGTCAATTTCATGACAAAAAGCTCTCGCCTTAAGTTCAGTTCCTTTATATACACACCAGTTACCATTTCTGTTCTGTGCTTTCACTTTGACAGTCATTGGTCTAATTGTATAGCCGGATTTTCCAGGTAAAGACAGACATCCCTCTGCACCAAATTGTTCTCCCTCAGTTTCAATAATTTCAGGATTAATAAGTTCAATAAGTCCATCGCCAACATCAACTAATACGACTCTTTTTAGTATACCAACCTGAACAGCTGCAAGACCAACACCTTCTGCCTGATACATTGTATCCTTCATATCATCAAGCAATTGCCATAACTTTTCATCAAAGTTTTCAACAGTCCTGCTTTTTTTCCTTAAAATCGGGTCATCATCTGTTCTTATATTTCTTATAGCCATTTTAAACTCCTTATAAAATACTTTCGGGATTTATATCAGCATATACACTGACATTATCATACTTCTTATCTTTAGCAAATTGCTTTAATAATTCACTAATCATTTTTCTAAAATCAGGTGTATTTTTACACTTGATAATCAATCTCTCACGATATTTTCCACCAAGTTTAGAAACTTTTGGGGTAACCGGCCCTAAAACAATAATCTTTGTATCCTTATACTTATTGGAATGTACTGATTTCAATTGGTTTAAAAAATCAGCCGATATTCTTTTTGTTGTGTATTCAGTATCGGAAGTAAACCCAATAACACATATATCGCAAAATGGCGGATAAATCATTGCTTTTCGCATGGATAACTCAATATCATAAAAAGATTCATAATCCTGTTCTTTTGCCATAGTAACAATTTCACTATCAGGAAAGGATGTTTGTATGTACGCTTTTCCAGGAATTTGACCTCTACCGCTTCGTCCAACAACTTGTGTAATTAAGTCAAATGCTCTTTCACCACTTTTATAGTCATCATTGTAAAGCATCTGATCAATGTTCAAAACGCCTACAAGTGTTACATTTGGGAAATCAAGACCTTTTGCCACCATCTGTGTTCCTATGAGAATATCATAATCACCTTTTCCAAAACTATTAAAGTTCTTTTCCAAAGAATACCGTGACGAAGTGGTATCAGTGTCCATACGTAGTATTTTAGCATCAGGAACTATCATTTGAAGTTCCTCTTCTAACTTTTGGGTACCTGTTCCACTGAATTTAACAGTTTCATTACTACAATTACTGCATTTATTTGAAAAAGGAACTGAATACCCACAATAATGACACATCAGTTTTCCGTTTTTAATGTGATATGTTAATGAAATACTACAATTAGGACAGGTAAAAACTGTACCGCATTCCGAACATTGGGCATAAGTATTATATCCTCGTCTGTTCAACAACAAAATAGATTGCTTTCCATCTGAAAAATTATCTTTAATCTCGTTTGCAAGTTGCTGACTTATATTTTCTAATACCATATCACTCTTATAAAGTGTATTTATAGTCTGAACATCGGGTAAAACAGCATTACCATATCTGTTTTTAAGCTTAAAAAGAGAATATATTCCGTTTTTAGCCTTCGTATATGTGTCAATTGATGGTGTTGCGGAAGACAGCACCAAAAGCCCTTTGTGACATCCTATACGATAACGGGCAACATCTTTTGCATTGTACCTTGGTGACATTTCAGATTTATAGGTATGCTCTTGTTCTTCATCAATGATAATTAAACCAATATCTTCAAAGGGAGCAAAAACTGCAGAGCGAGTACCTATTGCAATTTGTGCATCACCGTTTTTAATTCTTTTCCACTCATCAAGTCTTTGACCAAGAGAAAGTGCACTGTGAAACACTGCAACTTTATCTCCATATCTGCCGTAAAAAAGTGATAACATTTGTGGAGTAAGAGATATTTCAGGAATCATAACAATAATTCCCTTATTAGTCTTCAAAGCATCGTCAATAAGTTTGAGATAGACCTGTGTTTTACCACTACCGGTAACACCAAATAACAATGCACCGTTTGGCTTATCATCGTTAAACAAAGTCAACAAGCCATTGTATGCTTCTTTTTGTTCATTAGAAAGTATAATCTCAGTTTGCATGACTTCTTCATCATAATCATAAGGTTTACGAAAAATCTCATCTTCAAACACTCTGATTATGCCTTTATTCTCAAGCGCAGAAATTACAGCAGGAGAAAAACCGGTAAAATAGCAAAGTTCTTTAACCGAAACAATTCCAACATCTGACAAAACTCTTACAACTTCTTGTTGCTTTTTTGTAAGACTCTCTATCTCGACAGCATCGTGTGTTACTAATAACTCAACCATTTTAATGGTGGCATCGTTAATTTTACGCTGTGCATCAACACTCTTTAAAAGAATTCCTTTTTCTACCATTACGTCTAGAATGGAATTTTTTTTTATTTTGCAGGATGAAAGAATCAAACTGCTTTTAACAAAATTCCTTTTTGTTTTTAAATAATTGAAGATAATTTCTTCACTTTCATCGTACAAATCTTCATTAAAGTTAGGATTTACAGCATAAAGCGAACTAACAGACATAAGTAAACCATGAGGCAAGAACAATTTGCAAGCATCAAAATATGTACAAAAACAATTATCATGTATATAATTTGAGGTTTTTAACATTTCTCGAGTTAAAAGAGGTTTATCATCAAGTATAGAATCAATCTTTTTAAGTTTATTTTCAGAACAAGCGACCTTACTAACACTAAAAACTATACCAATTCTCTTTTTTGACGAAGTTCCAAATGGTATTAAAACTCTTTTTCCTGGTGAAATTTCTGATAATAAAAAATCGGGTACAGAATATTCAAATAACATATCAAAGGAATATGCTGTATTTTCAACAGCAACCTTTGCAACAGTTAAATCACTCATACTCTGCCCCCTCTCTTTTATTCTATTCAATTATTAAAACTAAAAATTCTGAAGTTCCTCTGACTCAACTACTTCAAGCTTGCCATTGATAATTTCATCCAATGCAATACTTACAGGTTTTTCGTTAAGGATTTCACCATTTTCCTGTGCCTCTGATGAAATTTCTCTTGCTCTTTTTGCAACAGCTGTTACAAGTGAATAACGGCTTTTATTATTTGCAAGTGCATTTCTTAAATCCGGATTAAACATATTTATTACCTCACTAATATAATTATTTATTTAAATTTAGAGCATTAACAATGGCAATAACATTGTCAGATGCACTTTCTAAATCGTCATTGATTACTACAAAGTCATAGTCTGTACTATGTTTGACCTCTTCTCTTGCAATATCAAGTCTTTTTCTTATATCATCATCATCTTCCGTACCTCTTGAGCGAAGACGATTTTCAAGTTCGTCCATAGATGGTGGTAAAACAAAAATCCCCACTGAGTCAGGATATAATTCTTTTATTTTAGAAGCACCCTGAACTTCAATTTTAAGAATAACTGTTTTTCCTTCATCCAACCATTTATCAATAGGTGCTTTTGGGGTTCCATAGAAGTTTGAACCATATTGAGCAAATTCAAGAACCTGACCATTATCAATCATCTTATTAAACTCATCATTGGAAATGAAATAATAATCTTTGCCGTCCGTTTCATTTTCTCTTATGGCTCTTGTGGTTAAAGAAATGGACTTTTGTAAATTTTTATTTTTATTAAGAACAATATCTAAAACTGTGTCTTTTCCTACTCCAGAAGGACCTGAAAAAAGAACAAGTTTTCCAATTTTATTCCCCATAAGCTTCCACCCCTGCTTCACCAGTGTTGTCCATTCGGTTCAGAATTGTTTCAGCTTTAAGATATGTAGAAACAACGTGGTCGCTGTCCATAATAAGAACCGCCTGTGTTTTTCTGCCCTGTGTAGCGTCAATTAACATACGCTTTTCTTTTGCTTCTGAAATAATTCTTTTTATTGGTGCAGAATCTGTTGAAACAATAGCTATAACTCTGTCAGAATTAACTGCATTACCAAATCCAACATTGATCAATTTCATTAAAATACCTCATTCAATATTCTGAATCTGTTCCCTGATTTTTTCAATTTCAGCCTTAATGTCAATAACATTTCTTGCTATTGTTACATCCTGTGCCTTTGAGCCAATTGTATTGGCTTCACGATTCATTTCCTGAACTAAAAAGTCCGTTTTTCTACCAACAGCATCATCACTATCGAGGAATTGTCTTAGTTGGTCAATATGACTTCTAAGTCTAACAGTTTCTTCAGCAACAGCAACTTTATCGGCAAATATTGCACATTCTGTTAACAACCTCTGTTCATCAACCTGAACATCGGATAAAAACTCGTTTATTCTTGCAAGCAATTTATCATTATATTCCTTTACAGTTTCAGGTGAACGCTGTTCAATTACTGAAACTTTGTCAAGAATCAGTTCTGCACGAGAAAGAACATCATTTTTAAGCTTTTTGCCTTCTGTTTCACGCATAAAAATAAACTTGTCAACTGCAACAGAGGTTACTTCTTTTACCGCACTCCAAATTTTTTCTTCATCCGCTTCTTTTTTGTGAGTTGTGAAAATATCACTATATCTCGCAAGAGATGACATAGCCAAATCATCTCTTAAATTTAGTTCGTTTCTCTCGGCCAGTTCTTTTAACGCATTTAAATAAGATTCCGCCAATGAATGGTTAACTAAAATCTCAACTTCATCATCTTCTAAATTTTCAACTGAAACATAGCACTCGACTTTGCCACGGGAAACACGAGAGCCAACATAGGATTTTAATTTTTCCTCAAGAAATCCGTAACTTCTTGGTACTCGTGAGTTGAATTCAAAATATCTGTGATTAACACTTTTGATTTCAACAGTTATACTCATTGTCCCGACAACAGCTTGTGCCCTGCCATAACCTGTCATACTTCTAATCATTATATCACTCCAAAGGAACTATTTACAGCAACTTCCCTTTAAAAGAGAAGGAATGTCTCCACTGTAAATACCATCGCTATTTTCAAATCCAAGATGTAGTAATACATCTGATATTTCCTCAATTTTACAATATGCCATATAAGCATTTCGATTTGCACAGAAATTCAATGCAGAACGCAAAAATCCCTCAACAAGCAATTTATCCTTATAATTACATTCAACAATTTCAATTACACATTTATATCCAACAATTGACATAAGACATTTGCCGACAAACTTTTCCTCTTCGTCAACACCTATATAAGCACCGTATATGATATTTGTAGAGTAATCAAAATCTTGAAATTCCTGCTTAATATCGTTAATTTCTTTTATTGGTTTATAAAAAATCATTATTTCAAATTCTTTCTATCAATGGATGCAGCAACAGTAAGTTTGTGCACTTCTTCATCAGTAAGATTACGCCAGTCACCTTGTTTGAGCATACCAAGTTTTACTGAGCCTATCTGGGTACGCTTCAGTCTGGCAACCTCAAGACCTAAAGCATCACACATCTTACGAATCTGTCTGTTACGACCTTCGTAAATGATAATTTCTAATACGACTCTGCCCTCTTTTTTCTCAATAACACGAACTTCGGAAGGCATAGTCATTCTACCATCAATTTCAATGCCTGTTGTAAGAGCTGTAATTTGGTCATCCGTGATTGTTGGTCTTACAGTAACACGATATGTTTTAGGAACATGATAAGTTGGATGAGTCAAAGAATTCGCAAATTCACCATCATCTGTAAGTAAGAGCAAGCCTTCAGAATCGCGGTCAAGTCTGCCTACAGGATAAACTCGTGTTCCAACATCTTCAACCAATTGTGCAACACATTTTCTTCCCATTTCATCATTAAGTGTTGTAATAAATCCACGAGGCTTATGAAGCATAATATATGTGTTTTTCTTGTTTTTTCTTATCTTTTTCCCTGCAACAACAACCGTATCCTTTTTAGGGTTGATTTTATCTCCAATTGAAGCAGGTTTTCCGTTAACTTTTACTTTTCCTGCTGCAATCATTTCTTCAGCCTTGCGTCTTGATGCAACACCGCATTCAGACAAATATTTTTGGAGTCTGATAGAATTATCTGCCATAGTTTCACCTTGTAATTACTTAGAATAATGCACAAAATCACCGTCGAGAGGACACCCTCTCAACGCTGATTTATATTGATGGTGTAAAATTATGCATTCTCGTCTGCTGAAACAGGAACAACTTGGTCATTTACACTATTTACTGCAGAGTTAAAAGCTTTTTCCATTTTAGACTTATTAATTACATTTGAAACCTTATCAAACATCTCAGGAACAAGGTTTACTGCTCTTTCAGCAACATTATCAAATGCTGTAATATGTTTAATATCAACATTACCATAAGCATCAATAATTAAAAATGCAACTGGAAGAATTGTCACACCGGCACCACCGCCACCGCCAAAAATGTCCTTGTTATTCTTTGATGGAAAATCTGAACCACCTGACGCAAAACCATAAGTCACCTTTGAAACCGGAATAATAGTTACTCCACCTTCAACCTTCATTGGTTCACCAATAATTGTGCTTACATTAACAAGGTCCTTTACCTTTTCTATTGTTGATTCAAGAATTCCTGCTGCTGATGATTTATCTTTCATCATTTGCACCACCTTCATTTTGATTTATATTTTTATTTGATTTATTTTTAATTCCTTTAAGGAATTTCAATACAACTTTAAAGAGAAGTCTGAAAACTAAAACAATGACCGCATTCAAGAAAAATATTGGTCTAATATGTACTGATAAAGCAAACTCTGCCTTATTCTTTATTCCAATAAAATCAGGCTCAATTTCTACATCGTATTTTTTTACGGGTAATTGTGTACATATAAATGACATTGCCGGAAAAACCTTTTGACACATTCTTCCATACTCCAACGCAGTTTCCGCTGCATCACAACCACCTGTAATTGTCATAAATAAGAAGAGCTCACGAATAACAATGTGCTTTTTAAATGAACTGAACATTTTACCAAGAGAATATGTAGCATTATCAATCAGCTGTACTACACCATCGAATCCTTGGTTATTATAAAATGTTACAAATATATTTTCCTTCTTTTCAATTGGTGTTTCAACTGACTCAGGTATAGGATTCTTATCTTCTTTTGGCTTCTTTTCCTTTTTTGCTTTTTGTTTTTTAGGTTTGTCACTTTTTTTAGCAGGTAAAATTGGAATTCTAATAAATAACCACGATACATTTAATTTAAACTCTTCAAAATACTCTGCATTTATTGTAATTCGAACACTAAGAATCAGAATAAAAAACATAATAATTCCAAGGAAAATATATAATCCAGTCATTAAAACACCTCCTTATTTATTATATAAAAACATTTATCATTCAATATTTTCAGTTTCCTGAATATCCTCTGTTTTTTCCACTACATCTTTTTCAGGAAGTTCAGGTAACTCATCAAGAGAAGAAATTGAAAAGCAACGAAGAAAATCAGGCGTTGTACCATAAACTAACGGCCTTCCCGGTAAATCAAGTCTTCCTTTTTCTTCAATAAGTTTCTTTTGACAAAGTGTCGAAATGACACCGCTACAATCAACCCCACGAATCTGTTCAACAAATGACTTTGTAACAGGTTGATTATATGCTATAACAGCCAACACCTCAAATGCTGCTGATGACAGTGGCGTATTTTTGCGAAGTTCCAATACATCCCTGATTATTTCAGCATACTCCGTTCTTGAAGAAAGCTGATACATATTATCAAGTTTAAGAACACAAATTCCACTATTTCTCTCATCAAGTTTTGCTGATAAGTTCAAAATAACTTGTTCGCAGACATCAGGCTCAATTTCAAGAGCTTCAGCGATTCTTTCAAGTTCAATAGGCTCACCAGATGCAAAAAGTATTGCTTCAATTGCAGCCTGCAATTTACTTGCTTTCATCAATTCCACTCCTCACTAACATCAGTAAAATCTGAATCTAAAAGTTCAACCTGTGTATCTTCACCATTACCGATTACTTTAACCTTTTTTGATTTTGTCAATTCAAGAACTGCCAAAAAAGTAGCAACAATGTCTGAACGGGATTCAGCATCATCAAAGAGAGATTTCCAACGAGTCTTTTTACCTTTTTTAGAAAGTTTTTTGAATATACTTGAAATCTTTGAACTGACAGAAACAACTTTTTTAACCACAATTTCACGAAATGCTTCTATTGGTGGTGGTAACAGTCTCATTTTTTTACCCGTTGCTGAAACATACGCATTAAAAAGTTCATCCGCTTCATGAAATCGTCTGTATGTTTGGTCAACTTCAATTTTTTCGACACCTCGAATAAAAGTTGAAAATCCTTCTGTATTTTCAGCGAGTTTTTCAGCCATTAATTTCATATCTCGATACTCTATCAATTCACCTTGAAGCTCTTGCTTTAGTTCCTCGGCTTCATTATAAACAGGAAGAAGAGATACAGATTTTAAATAAACTAATCTTGCTGCCATTTCAAGGAATTCAGACGCAACATACATATCTTCCTCTTGCATCTGATGAACATAATCAACATACTGCTCTACCAGTGTTACAATAGGGATATCATAAATATTCAATTTATGTTTTGAAATAAGATGTAAAAGCAAGTCCATAGGCCCTTCAAAAACATCTATTTTATATGAAATCTTTTCCATAAACTATCCTTTAAAACAATCTAAACGGTAAACTGGATATATTCGATAATAAGCTTATAATTAAATTAGAAACAATAGAAAGTGGTCTTGAAAGAACACCACTTAAAATTAAAACAAATACAATAATTACAATATATCTTTCATATTGCATAAACTTGAAATAATACTTAGCAGGTATTAAAAGTTGTAAAATTCTTGAACCATCTAATGGCGGAATTGGCAAAAGATTGAAAACGGCAAGATTAACATTAACGACACCTGCAAAATACAAGAAATAATACACAGCAAGGAATAAAATTGTAGGATTACTATTATAAATATTTGCAAAAAAAGTTGCTAAAAATATGCAGATAACTGCCATAATTAAATTTGAAACAGGGCCTGCAATAGCAGTCAATGCCATACCTTTTTTGGGGTCCTTGAAATTCCTTGGATTTACGTTAACCGGTTTTGCATAACCAAAACCACAAAGAAAAATCATAACAGCACCCATTGGCGAAATATGAGCCATGGGGTTAAGTGTTAATCTACCAGAATACTTTGGTGTATTGTCTCCTAATTTTGTTGCAATCAATGCATGGGCATATTCATGAATAGGCATTGTACAAAAAATTACAAAAAGCCTTGAAAAGAAAGTTATTATAAGTTCGAGAGGTTCTCCACCTCTTATCAAATCTAAAATCATAATATTTCCATTCTTTCTTAAAATATAATTATAGTCTAAAAGTTACAATTCTGTCAATATTGTTAAAATCAAAAATGACACTATTTTCTTTATTTTTACCTTCAAAAATATTGATTATGTCACTACTCTGATTGTCGCCACATTCAAAAGCCATAAAGCCATTTTCTTTAACCTTGTTTGACCACCTATCAGCTAAGCATCTGTAAAAATCTAAACCATCTTTTCCGCCATCCAAGGCTGAAATAGGTTCTGATAAAACTTCTTTTTGCAATTCTTTAATTTCCGCTGATGAAATATATGGCGGATTTGATAAAATAAGGTCAGCCATAGGAAGAGTTGAGTTATCAAATATAAACAAATCACCTTTTAATAATTTAATATTTTCAAGCATTAGATTATCTGCATTAACCTTTAAATACTCAAACGCAGAATCCTCTTTTTCAAGTAGATAAACAATTGCATTTGGTAAATGCTTTGCAACAGTCAACCCTATGCATCCGGTACCTGCACATAAGTCGAATACAACCGGTTTAGACATATACTTCATTTTCTCTATTGCAAAATCTACGAGTAATTCTGTTTCCGGTCTTGGTATAAGAACGCCCTTGCCCACAGAAAAAGTCAAGTCATAAAAATCCCAATTACCTAAAATATACTGTAAAGGTTCCCCTGTTTTTCGTCTGTCAATTATGCTGTTTATAAGAGATATATCTTTATCTGATACTGTTTCACTATTACAATATAACTTATCTTTTCTAATATTAAGTATATCTTCAAAAATGCACTGTGCTTCAAAATCACCACAGTCACCAAAGGATAACTCATTACTGCAATAAGTAAATAATTCCTTTAATGTCATTTAATCATATCATGCTCCGGATTATCAGTAATTACTGCTTTCATAGATTCAATAGCAACCTCAATAATATCATCTGTTGGTTCTACAGTAGTAATTCTCTGCATTAAAAGTCCCGGATATGAAAGAATTTTAACAACAAAATTATCGTGTTTACCTGCAAACTTAATGAATTCATATCCTAAGCCCATTATAAGAGGTAAAATTGCAATCTTAATAATCATCCACAATATTTTATTGATATTTGCTAATGCAGGAAAAATAAGAACAAGTGAAAATGAAACAATCATACTCAAAATAAGCATAACAAACATAAAAGCTGTACCACATCTTGGATGTAAACGAGACATTTTTCTAACATTCTCAACGGTTAAATCAAGACCATTTTCATAACAAAAAATGGTTTTATGCTCTGCACCGTGATACATAAACACTCGTCTAATCATAGACATTCGTGATACTGCAACCATATAGAGAATAAATATAATAATTCTTAATATACCCTCAAATAAAGAATGATATTTTGAAATATCAACAGTTGTTAAAACGTAATTGTCAAATAAATCGACAACTTCAATAGGAACATATAAAAATATAAGCATAGCTAAGGCAACGCCGATTACAGAAGCAATTGTTGTAATAACAGTTGTCATTTTTTCACTCAGATGTTCCGAAAGCCATTTATCAAGCTTTGACATATCCTCTTCTTTTTCTTCTTCAGTCAAAGCCTTATCTGCTGATTTCATAAGATACTTATATCCTGTTATCATAGATTCAGCAAAACCAACTATGCCTCGAATAATAGGTAGTCCAAGAACTTTATATTTTTTGCTTATAGGAACAAAAGCTTCCATTTCCGTATCAATTGTGCCATCGGGAAGTCGAACAGACATAGCAGTCCCCTTTGGTCCTCTCATCATTATTCCTTCTATAAGTGCTTGTCCGCCAATTGATGTTTTATGTTTTTTAGTACTCAAAATTATTAACTCCTTATTTTCTTCTTGGCAAAGATATTGTTACGGTTGTTCCTTGCCCAAGTTCACTTTCAATTTTCAAATTGCCGTTATGTAGCTTAACAATCTCATCTGTAACAGCGAGTCCAATTCCACTGCCACGAACGCTATTGTTTGCTTTATAAAACTTTTCCATTACCTTTGGAAGGTCATTTTTTGAAATTCCACAACCATCGTCAGATATTATAATATTGACATTTTTATTATCAACCTTTAATGAAACCTTAACAGTTCCTCCCTTTTTATTATACTTGAAACTATTATCTATTATATTTACGAAGGACTGTTTTAGCCTATTTTTGTCACCATAAATAATTATACCGTTTTTAGGTATATCAACTTGTAAAGTTATATTTTCCCTCTCTGAGCGACTTTCGAAAACCTCAAGAACCTCTGAAAGTTCCTTAACAATATCCATCTGAGATGTTTTTAATGATAATTTGCCACTTTCCATACGCGAAAAGTCAAGCAATTCCTCAACCATATCTGTTAATCGTTCGGACTCATTAACAATAACATCCAAACCTTTGTTCAAAAGTACGCTATCATTTTGGGTTTCCTTAATTGTTTCTCCCCAGCCCTTTATGGCAGTTAATGGAGTACGAAGTTCATGAGAAACAGTAGAAATAAATTCGTTTTTAAGCCTTTCTGCTTCACCGATTTCAAACGCCATATTATTTATTGTTTCGCAAAGTTGACCAATCTCATCGTCATACTTATGTTTTTCAATGGAAACATTAAAGTCACCCTTTGCTATTTGTGATGCCGTTTCATTGATTTGTCTCACAGGGTTAATAATTGAATTGATAAAGAAAACACCTGATGTTACAACAATTGCAATTATCAAAATCATTACAAATGCAATTATAAACCATATTAAAACTATCTGTCTGTCAATATCCTCCAAAGATATTATGTATCTTAATGCACCTGAAGCAGATTGTTCGTTACCTGGCAATACATATGTCAAAGCCATAACCTTTTCGCCATTTTGCAAATTTCCAACCCATTCGCCTTTATTATCTGCAGAAGACTTTGCATAATCATAGTCCGGATACGACTCATTCTCAACGGAAAATCCAGTAGATGAAACAACAACATCACCGTTTTTATCGATTACCCAAACTTCCATAACATTTTTGTCAGAAAAATCATCGACAAACCGTTTTGCCATTTTATTAAAGGTTTCATCACTAACAGGAGCTGTAGAGTTAAAATGTGACATAACAAGTGATGTAGCACGAGAGTTCAATGTAACCCTAACAGAATTATAATACTGATTTTTGAGCATTATTCCGGCTGAAATGCCTACAATAAGAATAACAGAAACAGTACTTGCAAGTACGGTAACAACCCAACGCTTAACTATACTATTTTTCATTGAGTTATGTCACCTGCCTTTTTAATTTAAACAATCCATTTGTAACCCATACCCCAAACTGTCGTAAGGTGTTTTGGCTGCGATGGCTCTTCCTCTACTTTATTCCTTAAACGATGAATATTTACATCGACAACTTTTTCATCACCAAAATATGATTCACCCCACACAAACTTAAGAATGTCATTTCTATCTAGTGCAACATTGGGGTTTGTAAAAAAGTACTCAATAATAGCGAATTCCATTTGTGTTAAATCAATATTGACACCATTTTTAGTCAATGTATGACTTCTCAAATCAAGAACAAATTCATTTAAAGCAATTATATTGTCACTGTTCTTATAAATGTCATTTTCTATTGTCAGCGAAACTCGTCTGTAAACAGCATCTATTCTCGCCATAAGCTCAGATGGAGAAAAAGGCTTGGTAACATAATCATCAGCACCTACCATAAGACCTGTAACCTTATCCATTTCCTGTGTTCTTGCCGTCAGCATAATAATTCCAATGCGTTTACTTTTATCACGGATGTATTTACAAACCTCAAGGCCATCAACATAAGGCATCATTATGTCAAGAATAACAATATCTATTTTGTCACTGTTATCATCAAAAATTTTTATAGCCTCTTCGCCATTAGTTGCTTCTAAAACCTCGTAACCATTACGGCGAAGGTTTATAACAACAAAATCTCTAATTGATGATTCATCTTCAGCAATAAGCACATATTTCATAAACATATCACCTATTTATAAACTAAAAAATTTTCTTCCAAGTAATTTTTAAAGTCATTTTCATTATCATTCTCAAATAATTTATAAGCGTATATATGAGAAGTTTTCTCCTCTAACTTTGTATATCCAAATGTTTCATCTGTCCATTCGGGAACGGAAAAAGCACGTAATGAAAAAATCTCATTTTTAAGGCTACCCTCTTCATTTATGTAATAAAATGTTAAAGTCGAGTTATTGTAATCATAAGTAGCTGTTATAGAATTTAACCATGAATCTTCAATAATCAACAAATAATCAAATGAACTGTTAAGAACACATTTTTTATCGTAATAAAGACCTGAATCATTAAACTCATTCAAAACAGTAAGATTTAAAGGTGTCCTATCTTTTGAGCCTTTTGAGATGCGTTCTGCGTAGGGAAACTCTTCCAAAGTTGGTATTTCAACTACACCATCTTTATCAAAATCAAATGAAAAAATCTTGGAATCTCTTAAAGTGCTTGGCTGTAGCGAGTGATTATCCTCATATAAAGGCAGGGTTAGACCAAAATCCTCGTGACTTATATTTACTATTTCAGTTATAATGCCACGCTCACTAATAGCACCATCTATATAAATTCTTGTAGACTCATTTTCATTTTCCTTGTATACATCCGTTACAATATTATATATTTCCAACATGCCTGTTAAAGAAAAAGTCTTTTCATTTGCAACTGAATAATCTTTGTTGAAACTTATAATTCGCCCTGTTGTGTTCTTTTCGGGTCCTGAAAGGCTTATATCTACAAAAAGAAAATCATCACATTTATCATTATTTAAATCAGATATATATAAATCGGAATAGATTTCTGATTTTAAAAGAGTTGTGGAAATACTATCAAAACTATAAACTGAAAGAATATGATTTCCTAATGAAGCAAATTCAGTTGAATTCACAGGTTCAATTTGCTCCGTTGCCTTCACACTCAACAAGATTTCATAATTACTGTCTCCATTTATATCGGCAAAATTTATTTCATAAAAATCATCATTCATTCCTTTTATTTTAGAAACAAAAGACCAATCATTATTTTTCATTTTGAAGATGCTTACACAGGCAGAATTATCCTCCGACAAATCGGAGTAAAAAACAAAGGCTTCATCAACATTGTCATTATTCAAATCGAAAAACAAATATGATGAGGTATAGTTACCGCTTAATGGATTTTTCATAACAATTCCGTCACTGTTTGATACTGTTTTTTCAAATGCCTGTTGTAATAATCTGTTTTCACCGCTTAATTTTGGCGGACGCATCAAACTTTCAACAGATGTAATATTATATAATCCAACAGTAATGGACAGACATATAAGTATTACAACTGATATAACTGCAATTTTTTTCATAGTCTGTCACCACCGGATTTTATTATTTTTCTTCAACCTTAACACTGATGTTACAGTCCCCAACAGACCAACATTGTTTATTTGCCGGAACAACAACTCTTCCCTTAAGTGTCGTTGTGTTTGTTGAAACATCCTGTTCCGTCGTATCTATTACAACATAAAAGTCATTACCCGAAATATTTGAAAGTGCCTCTGAAGAACCAACAACAGTAATTTCTTTTCCCGAAGTTGCAAGAGATGTTATATCATAGAAATTCAGGTTGTTTTTTACTGAAATATTTGAAGCAGGAACCACAAATGTTTTAGATGTCATATTTGATGCATCTATGGACACTGTAAAAGAATCAATTTTTTCATCTTCTAAATATGTAAAAGATTGTGACTCATTCGCCTTAATTTTATATGTATTCTTTTTATTATATATATCAGTAAAGTCAATTGTATCGACAACAAAATACTCCATCGAATCCACCAAATCAACGGGTATTGCGGCAGTAACCTTAGAAGGAGTTACGCTATATTCAATTTGATTGTTACTGTAATATGTTGGCGTATTCTTAAATTCAACCGCTGTTGGTAAGCTTACAATTTTAAGTAAAGGAAGCGTAACACTAACATTTTCATCACTAAACTCTAACAAGCTTGTATCAACTTCAGTATTTTCTTTGGAAAGCAAAACCAAACTTGCCTGTTTTGTGGTAGTTTTGGTCAACATCTCATCAATGTTGATGTCAGCATTCAATGAATTTATCTGGTTGATAATTGTCGTAGGTCCACTAACTCTTATTCTGTCAACAGAAGGTACAACATCACCCAACTTATGATTTTCAGGTACAAACTTTGTCAATGTAGATTCTATATTTACATTTATTGGCAATTCAACTTCTTTACGCAAATCAAAAAAGATTTCAATTTCATTTTCAGAATATGATGTAATTGTGAAATCAGAGTTTTCCTCTTTTGCTCTTACAATGAGCTTCATCGTTTTTTTACCACTGCTATCGGCATCACTTGTATTGGCGGTAACTGTAAAATCTTCAGGTTTCAAAGATGAAACGATGTATTTTTTTCCCGTTACCGTTATATCAACAGTAAAATCTGCTGGTCCAAAAATCTCCAAGCCTAATTTTTCAGGAACACTATTTTCATATTTAATTGCAACAGGAACACCAGTAATCACCTTTTGAATCTCCGGGCTTTGCTCAATTGCAACCCACATCCATAAAATGAATGCAATAACAAGTGAGAGTATCAGAATAAATCTGTTATTATTTAAAAGAGAGGAAAATGTGTTTTTTGATTTTTTATTATTTTTCTTGTCCATTCATATTACCTCTTCTTAATTTGAGTTTTCTGTTTTCCTTATTGTTTTTTATTAAATCTCCCGATAAAATTTCACGCAAATCACCATCGGAAATGCCTCGATTTAATTTTCCACGTTTTGCAACAGAAATAGTACCGGTTTCTTCTGAAACAACAACAACAATTGCATCACTTGACTCACTCATGCCAATTGCAGCACGATGTCTTGTTCCAAGGTCACTGCTTATTCCCTGATGACTGGTTAAAGGGAGAATACAACCGGCAGAAACAACTCTTCCGTCCTTTATAATAACCGCTCCGTCATGCATTGGTGCTTTCGGGAAAAAAATATTACAAATCATTTCAGTTGTTACAATGGCATCTACCATTGTACCTGTTTTAGCAATTTCACCAAGTTTAGTTTCTCTTTCAAATACAATCAATGAGCCAATCTTCTTGTCACGCATTTCAGCACATGCCTTACATACGGCATTGATTGTTTTCTGGATTTTTTCTTGCTCTTCAGCTTCATCTCGGTTTTTAAAATTTAAAAGACTTATATTTGAAACCGAACTTCGTCCGACACTTTCAAGAGCGTGGCGAATTTCAGGTGAGAAAATAATAACAAGAATAATCAACAAATTACCGAAGATAAGACTCAATATGTATTTACTGGTTTCCATATTGAAAAGAGAAACAAAGAAATATACTGCAAAAAGTAAAAGCACACCTTTTGCTAATTGAATTGCTCTTGTTTCTCGAATAAGCTTAATACCACTGTATATAACAAATGCTACAAGTATAATATCAAGCAAGTCCCCTACAGTATTAAAGGAAAGAATTGCTCGTTTAATCTGCTCAAAATATTCGCTAAAATTTTCAAACATTGTTCCTTCACTCTTTCATAAAAATATACAATATATTGCAAAAATCCGTTTATTGGTTGAACAAAACATACGGATATACATATTCACAATATATTGTATCACAAGTATTTCTATTTTGCAATTTTAAATATTGAATTTATTGTAAATTCTATTTGAAATTTTTTTGTAAAAATTGATGGAGAAATCCTAACAACACCGTTTTTTTCAGTTTTGAATTTTTTATGTGCCAACGGGGCACAGTGTAACCCGGCTCTGACACAAATATCATCTTCAGATAGTAATTCAGCTACCATGTCACTGTTAAGATTTTTAATATTAAATGAAATAATTGGTGCCAGACGATTTGATGCACAAATCTCATTTGTGTAAAAATTGATATTACTGTTACAAGATAAATTATCATATAAACATTTTATCAGATTCATCTCATGATTATATATTTTTTCGACGCCAATTCCCATAATAAAGTCCAATGCTGATGATAAACCTATGATTCCTATTATATTAGGTGTGCCGCTTTCAAAACGGTCAGGCAAAAATTTAGGTTGTGAGTAATTCAAAGAATTACTGCCGGTTCCGCCTTCAACAATAGTGTTTATATCAGTATTATCGTTTAAAACGAGCAAACCAACACCACTTGGACCATATAGCCCTTTGTGTCCTGCACAACAAAGAATATCTATATTATCCTTTTTTATATCAATCCTTTTTACACCGGAAATCTGAGTTGCATCTAAAATAAATTTTAATTTATATTTATGTGCCAAAGCACCCAGCATTCTGTAAGGAGGTATCACACCAAAAACATTTGAAGCACCTGTACAGACTATAGCGACTGTATTTTTATTTATGCATTTTTCAAAATTTTTTAGTGTTCTGTAGCAGTCTTTTTCTACTTTTGCAATACTATAATCACATATACCATTTTGTTTTAATGTTTCCAGTGGTCGCACAACAGCATTATGCTCTAAGTCAGAAATAACATAGTGACTTCCCTTTGCAGCCAAACCCTTTATTGCCATATTAAGTGCCGTAGTGCAGTTATGGGTAAAAGCAACATTTTCCGTTTTTGCATTGAAAAGATTTGCTACTTTTTTTCTGCATTCATACACTTTTTCAGTAGTTTTAATCGCCATTTCATAACTACCTCGACCATAATTACCATAACACATTATAGCCTCATTAACAGCATCAATGACACATTTGGGTTTAGGAAATGTTGTAGCACTATTATCAAGATAAATCATATATAATCAAATCCAATGAATTTAACATTGTTGATTTTCAATAGTTTCAAATATTTTTCTATATTGCCACAAACTATTAAATAGTACCCACATCCTTCATTCTTTCCGGGGGTCGTATTTTTTCCTACTTTTACTCTTCCTCCGTTTTCTTCTATAATCTGCTTTGCGTTCATGGTATGCGTTACGGAGGAAAACTTTATTTTTACTCTTTTCATAAAAACACCTCAAATTATTCTATGAAAAAAGTGTTTTAAATGACAAAAAAGTTCGTCATAGACGAACTTTTTTGGATTATATAAATTTAATCTTTTTTTCTTCAACAAGACAGATACAATGAGCAGAAATACCTTCCTTTGCACCTGTAAAACCAAGTTTTTCTTCAGTAGTTGCTTTTACAGAAATATAATCAACACTTACACCTAAAGCAAATGCTATATTCTCTCTCATTTTATCAATAAAAGGTGCAAGTTTTGGTGCTTGGGCAATCACTGTTGCGTCAATATTATTGACTTTAAAACCTTTCAGTTTAATAAGTTCAACTACTTTTTTCAAAAGTTCAAGACTATCTGCATCCTTAAAACTTGCATCTGTATCCGGGAAATGTTTACCAATGTCACCTAAAGCACAAGCTCCTAAAAGTGAATCTGAAATTGCGTGAAGAAGCACATCTGCGTCAGAATGGCCTAAAAGACCAATGCCATTATTCTCAATTTCAACTCCACCAAGAATAAGTTTTCTGCCTTCAACAAGTTTATGAACATCGTATCCGTGACCAATTCTTAACATACTTATTCTCCCCTTCTTTTAAGATAACTTTCTGCAAGCTCAACATCTTCGGGTGTTGTTATTTTAATATTTTCATAATCACCGTCAACATATTTTACAGTTTTTCCATAGGCCTCAATTAACATGCAGTCATCAGTAAAATCTTTGCTGTTTTCAACAATATTAACTGCATCTAAATAAAGAGATTTATCAAAAATTTGTGGTGTCTGGATAAAGCGTAAATATGCTCTGTCAGGTGTTGCAATAATATCATTATTATCGTTCACTTGTTTAACAGTATCTTTTACCTTAACACCGGTTGCAGCAGCACCGAATATAACTGCTTGTTCAAGAGTGTCATTGATTATCTTCTCTGTAACAAGTGGTCTTGCTCCGTCGTGGATTGCAACAATATCAGTATTATGAGCTGTCGCTTTCACACCATTAAGAACACTAGTTTGACGAGTTTCTCCACCCTTTACAACTTTAGTTACTTTTTTTATTCCATAATCATTGATAAGAGTTTTTACATCGTTAATATCACTTTCACGAGTGACAACAACAATTTCATCAATACACTCAGCTCTGTTAAAAACACTTAAAGTATGCACAAGAACAGGAATGTCGTGAATTTCAAGAAATTGCTTGTTTACACCGCCCATTCTTGTGGAGTTTCCCGCCGAAACAATCACGGCAGAAACAAACTTATCTTCTTTTCCCGTAATGTTTGACATAGTAAATCCCCTTTTAAACTAATGCTTCAACAGCAGCCAATTTTGTACAAAGACAGAAAATATCCATTGCCTTTCCTAAATCTTCGAGAGATGGAAATGTAGGTGCAATTCGGATGTTCTTGTCTTCAGGGTCAATTCCATAAGGATATGTTGCACCAACAGTTGTGAGGACAAGACCTGCTTCTTTGCAAAGCTCACCAATTCTTTTTGCACTGCATCCCACACAATCAAAGCTAATAAAATATCCACCTTTTGCTTTAACCCATTTTCCAATGCCAAGAGGTGCAATTTCTTCTTCGAGTTTTTCAAGAACAAGTTGGAACTTTGGAGCAAGTATTTTTGCGTGTTTATTCATATGTGCTTTAATTCCGTCAAGATTCTTAAAAAACTTAACATGACGAAGCTGATTTAATTTATCATAACTGATTGTCTGAAAATTAAGCCTTTTCTTGATTTCTGCGATATTGTTATCAGATGCAGCAATAGCAGAAACACCTGCACCGGGGAAAGAAATCTTTGATGTTGATGTAAACTCAACAAAATAATCCTCTGTGCCATATTCACGACAAGCATCAAAAATGTTCATAAGTTCATCAGGAGTATCTGTTAATTCATGAATAATATAAGCATTATCCCAGATAACTCTGAAATCTTTTGCAGCAGGTTTAAGTGCTGCAAGAGCCTTAACTCTATCGTCACTATATGTTACACCATTGGGGTTAGAATATTTGGGTACGCAGAACATACCTTTAACCATTGGGTCTTTAACAAGCTCTGCAATTTTCTCAACATCAGGACCAAATTTGTCCATTTCAACTGAAATCATTTCAATTCCAAAAAACTCAGTTATTGCAAAATGTCTGTCATATCCGGGCGTATTACAAATAAATTTTACTTTTCCCTGTTTGTTCCATGGTTCACACCCTGCAACACCCAAAAACATGCATTGATTAAGATAGTCATACATAAGATTAAGACTTGATGAACCACCAACAATAACATTTTTTGTTTCAACATGAAGTAAATCTGCAAAAAGTTTTTTACATTCGGGAATACCGTCAAGGACACCATAATTTCTGCAATCGAAACCATTTTCTGCCTTACTGTCCTCAACAGATAACACAGTACTCATCATCCCCATTGTAATATCAAGCTGATCTGCACCAGGCTTACCGCGGGACATATCAAGG
>JAZSBY010000021.1:0-4880 GCA_045602655.1 Candidatus Fimenecus sp.
CTTAAATCGTTACAAAGGTCAACGAGTGTAGGAACCTTACCTGTATAACCTCGTTTGATATAGTTCTTATAAACATTGGTAAGGCAACGGTCAACAATAGATTTCTGAATAGCATCAATACCGTCTTTGCCCATAACCTGCTCAAAGAGTGAAAGCACAAATTCAGCCTTAAATGCAATCGGACTTGCACCGTCTGCATACTCCTTGTTTATATCAAGACAGTTGATATGATTTTTACTCTTCGCAGAAAGTTCGATAACCTGACCGCCCATTGCTTCAACAAGAGCAGAGTATTCTCGTTCAGGGTCAATAATCATAATGTCTGCATTAGTCGAAAGTAACAACTGTACTAATTCTTCTTTCGCAGTAAAGGATTTACCGGAACCTGAAACACCGAGAATGAAGCAGTTACCGTTCAGTAAGAATTTTCGATTAACAATAATCATATTCGTCGAGATAACATTTACACCCTGAAATACACCGCCATCGTGCTGAATTTCCTGAACCTTAAAGGGCATAAAAACAGCAAGGCTCTCCGTTGTTAAGGTGCGCCTTGCTTCAATCTTATTTGTACCGATAGGAAGTGTGGCATTAAAGCCATCTAACTGCTGATATTTAAGAACACCGAGCTGACACATGTGCTTTCTGCCTGTTGCCTGAATTGCCTCTGTATCGCTGTTAAGTTCTTCAAGTGTATCAGCTGTGTGCATAACTGTGATAACAACCTTAAACATCTTTTGGTCACGGGTTGTAAGGTCATCAAGAAATTCTCTGATTTCCTTTCTCTGCTGTTCCATATCATAAGGAATTACAGAAGTGTAGTTATTATTGGCGTTCTGTTTTCTCTGATAGTTTGCAATGTTTGTTTCAATACCGAGTGCCTGTTTCTCACCAAACTTCTGTGCTTCTTCAGTTGATACCGGGATAATATCAAAATTAAAGACCATATTTCTGTTTGTGTCTGTGAGTTCCCATACAACACTATCTTTGATATATGAAGGATAATCACGAATGAACAGAACTCTACCATATCTATCACCGATTTTGAAGTAATCTGACTTAAACTCAAAACCGTCAGGTGTGATATAGTCTTTGAAACTTTGTCCCTTCTGCATTGTATCTCTCAAATCAAAGTGATAATCTGCTGACTCTTTAGGTCTGCAGAAATCGTGAATAATGCGAAGTCTTTCGGTTAAATCAAGTTCGGAGCACTTTGAACCGAGCCTTGCAAAGTGAGCAATCAAATCTGCACCAACACGGTTAAAGTGACTTCGTGCTTCTTCAACCGTCTTTTTCTGAATTGTGAGTGTTACATATTTATCCTGAACAATAGCATTTGCTCCGTTTGCTATCATTGTGAGCATATCATTGATTTCTTTTCGGTATTTGTCTTTATCATCATTTGCCTTTTCAAGAAGTGCGATTTCTTTAAGCTCGCTGTTCTTTAGCTTTCTGTTTATGATTGTTATCTGACTTGAAATACCGTTTTCAAGTGAGTTCAAAATCTCACTGTAACGAAGGAAGTTTGCTTCTTTATCTTCCTTACTTGATACCGCATAATTTATATCGGTAAACTTAAATGTTTTTGAGTATCTGTCTTTACTTGTTAAAAAGATACCGTCTGAATAGACGGCATCAATTTTAATTACATCCTGAACAGACTTGGGGACAGACATTCCATCCCCAAATAAGTCATCGAGTCCTGTTTTCTTTTTTATTGTTCCTATGAGGTCGAACATCGTCACCATTCCTTTCAATTTCGTCATAATAATTTTTTGAAATAAACTTCAATTCCTTTGACATAAGGATTTCACTCTTAAGATAGGTGATTAAAACCTTTTCCGCTGTCATACCGTGATATTTAAATAAGCCGAGGGATGCAAAAGGAACTGCACCTACAATACACACCCAACTGAGTGTTTCAATACCGAAGAACGGTTTAAGAAGAAAGTACAATCCTACTGCAATACCGCAGGCTAAAACCGAGAACACGAACTGACGGAGATTAAGACCAAAATATACCGCTTCACTGTAATCTCGTATTTCTCTGTTAATTTTTACTTCCAATAACGAACCTCCTTAAAGAAAAAAGCCACTGAAAACAGTGACTTTTGATTTGTTATTTCTTTATTTTTTTAAGTTTTGCAAATATTCAATGGCTTCATGAACCGTAGAAAATGTTTTACTGCAAGAATAAAGCCATTTGTTTCTTTCGTCGTTATCTTCCAATGTCGGAATACCTTGTGGAGATAAACTATTTAATATCTGTTTGCTGTTTGAAACAGCAGTTTGATATTTTGAAGCTATTGAATATGTTGAGGCTTTATCGCCTTTTTCATATGATGCTTCATATTTTTTTAGCATATTAGTAATTCTTAATTTATCTTCCGGTGTTTGTATATCGGGATTGGTCTTTTTATAATGGAGCAACAGCCAATATTCAACACAAGCTTTTGTCATAAGAAGTCTGATTTTAATTTTTTCTTTTCCGGGTTTGCGACTTAAATTTTTCATTATTTTAAGACGTGAATCCCATTTGTCTTTGTCTTTTTCTTCAGTATCAAAAAAGAACCATATTTCATCAGTAACCTCTTTATAATCCCGATAATTAGGATTCTTTTTAAACATTGCATCGGCAATCTCAAAAACGCCTGTTTGATTTGGTCTCTTTATAACTGCAACATTTTTAAAAGTTTCTTTGAGAAAATCCGTATATACTTGCTCACTTTCACCTTCACAAAATACATAAATTAGAGGTTTGATGTTTTTTGTTTTTCTTCCCATCATTCAACCTCCTCAATTTCAACATCGGGAGTAGCTCCGTATTTTCCAACAATATAACCCTTTCTTATATTTTCTGATGTTTTGGTAGAAAAGTCACTTATGCTATAAAGTTCTGAAGCTCCTTCATTGCTATCTTTATCAACAAAGTACAATTGATCTTTTCTAATAATATCCAAATTCATAAGTTCAGTATTATGTGTTGTAAAAATTATTTGTGCTCCGCCTTTATTTGTATTTTTACTTTGAAATTTTGAAATTATATATTTTACAAGAAGGGGATGAAGTTCTCTTTCTATTTCATCAACCATTAAAATTCCGCCTTTTTGAAGTACGGTTTCAATAGCAGGAGCTAATGCCATTAGCTTTCTTGTACCATCAGATTCGTCAGAAACATCAAGCATATATGTTTCATTTTTACCGTCTTTTCTTATACCTTGGTGGAATGAAGTTGCAATAATTTCACCCATTTTCAGTTTTGCTTCGGATTCATTGGCACCTGCAGATAAATTAGCAAGTAATGTCATTAATGCACTTTTAATTCCTTCAGGTAAATCTTCAGGAAACGATACATCTTTACTTTTATATTCAAAACTCATATCCAGAATACCAATGTCTGCATTTTTTGCATAGCTTGTTATAGCGTTGATAATATTCTTATCATCAATGTTTTCAAAAATTTGTGTTGAAATGTCAGTATAATCTCTAGAGAAATATACAAACTCCCTAAACCAACGCATAGCTCTGATGCAATCACTATCATTCATCGTGCAGGCAACAGAAAAGAAAAGTTGATTTTCTGCAACAGTTTCGCTTATAAGCGTTCTTCTTGCTTTTTCAGATTTATTTGTAAAACTGAATTTCTGATAATCTCTTGAAAACACAAGAGCCCTTTGCCCGTTAGGTGAATGATAAAGATACTCAGATACTATTTTGTCTTTAGTAGCAGAAAAACCATAAACATATAAAATATCGTCAAGAGTATAAACGAATTCAAATGCAGTAGGTTCATTTCTTGAATAATCATTTAATGCAAACGGATTTACAGGAATCTCTGAATTTTCATGCTGCGTTCGTTGTGCATTTTTTATAAATTGAACAGCCAACCAAAAAGCACGAATAACATTACTCTTGCCGCCACCATTTTTTCCAAAAATAGCAATACCAGGCAAAAGATTTTTGGTTCCGTATTTTATCAAAGAACCCTTAAACGCAGATAATCCTGTTGCTTCTAATGACAAAACGGTTTCATCTCTGAATGATCTAAAGTTTTGAAACTTAAATTCTAACAACATGCTAAACACCTCTTTGTAATTAGTATATAGCAAATTTGAGAAAAATTCAACTAATTTTATTGCATTTTTTAATTTTTTTAGCTCGATTTATCTAAAACACTAACATATAGCATCTCGACATACAAAAACATTAAAATTCTTTTATAATCCCATCATTTCTTTAACTACTCTGTCACTCATTTTTACTGTGCCGACAAGTACAATCATATTGAATATAAGCTCACCAACATAAGTCCATACCTGATTTACTGCTGCAGCCGATTCATCAACAACAGGTGGTGATGAAGCGAACAATAAAAAGATTATGCAACCAAGTACAATAATTGCTCCTTCCAAACATACTGCCGCATAAGACTTAATAAAGCTCTTACCGACAGATGACGAAATTTCACCCGCAAACGCAGATAAAGGTACGGGAGCAATCGCTGTGTATAGGTAAATCTTAAAGAATCGTCCGTAAACCGTCATAATCATAATGAATGAAAGCACAGTTATAAACAGACTGCCTATAAGAGTTACCGCCCATAGTGGTACACTTTCCCAAAATCCGCTATCTTCTATTGCAGTTACTATTGACTCAGGTAGCACCATTTCATCGATTCTTGCAAGTCCTGATGTTGCCATAATTTTTGCAACAATGCCCTGCACTATATCAAATAATGCCATCATCAGTTCAAGTCCGTAATCAATAGCGGCTTTTGAAAGTATAAAGCGTATAAACATTTTAAGTGCTATTTCAGGTCGCTTGAGTTCTGCAAAATTGCCACAGGTTTTCATTACACCTACAACAAAAAAGAGCACTAA
>JAZSBY010000022.1:0-5593 GCA_045602655.1 Candidatus Fimenecus sp.
CTTGAAATAATCAGCAACAGGAATATTCGCACGGAAGTGGCAATATTTTTCGAGGTCATCACCATCGTAGTACCACTGACCGTGGAAGTTACGGGTTGTGAACCAATGTGGGTCAAAGAGTTTTTTAGGAGAACCAAGCCCTAATGTGCCAAGAAGAAGTTCTTCAAATTCAAAGTTTGTAATTCTGTACTCTTCACCTGAACCGATGTTATAGAAGTTTCTCCAGAATTCTTCAGGAATATCGTCACCACAAACATTTGCAAGAAGACGACCTGAATCTTCAACAGTTGCCCATTCAAGCATACCGTTAATCGGAACATGATACATAATTGGTTCAAGGTTTTTAAGAATTGCAGGATAAAGAATACCTGACTGACGAAGAGATACCCAGTATTTAAGACCTGATTCTGCAAAAACTGCTTCTGCCTTAATCTTACTGATAGCATAGTGGTCATAAACACTAACTTTAAGTGGGTCACCTGTTCTACCCCAATGAATAGGAGCATTTCTGTCGCCTGTTTCAGCAACTGTGCCTATGTAAACAACCTTAACTGCATCAGGATTTGGCTGTGCCTTAACAGCTTTTACAATATTCTGTGCAGCAGCAACATTTGTCTTCTGTGTCTTTACAGGATAATAGTCAGCAGCAGGAGAAACCATACCGCCAACATGAAGAACATAGTCTGCACCATTTACCATTTCGAGAACATCTTCATAATTTGTAAGGTCACCCCAAACAAGTTTAACTGCAGGGTCATTTTCATAAGGTGCAAACTTGTCACGGTTTTTCTTACTGTCACGGTTGAGAACAACAATGTTGAACTTATCTTTTTTTGCATACAGCTCTTTAAAACCTGCCCATCCCATTGTACCTGATGAGCCTGTAAGAGCTACGGTTTTTTTCTGCATAGGAATACCCCCATATCTTTTAATTCATACGCAATAATTATACATTTTTCTTGCATATTTTGTCAATAGAAAAAAGCATTCATAAACACTATTAAAAAATCTGATTATTAACAAAAATCCCCTTGTCAAAACGCTGACAAGGAGATATCTTCAATCATTGATTATACTCAAAAGTATATGACTTAAAACCAGATGAATAGAGTTGAGTCCCATCCTGTAAAACCCACATAGCTTCAACACCATTCGTTGACTCAACAAGTTTTTTACCCTCTTCATGGTCCATAAGAAAAAGAGCTGTTGACATAGCATCGCCCAAACCTGAATCGTTTGTTACAACCGATACAGAAAGATATTTTGTTCCCGGCATTAAGGTCTGAGGGTCAATAATATGGTGGTATTCTTTACCATCAACCACATAAAACCGCTGATAAGAGCCACTTGTTACAACGGATTCACCTGAAAGCTTAAGATATTCGATATAAGGATTTTCCTTATCCTCAATATCAGGGTTTTCTATACCAACTTTCCACTTTTCCTTGTCTGCCATTCCTATTGTACGCACATTCCCGCCAACATTGAGAATATAGCCTGTAATCCCTTTTGATTCAAGGTGTTTTGCGATTTGCTCTACTGCATATCCTTTTGCTATTGCACCCACATCAAGGCTCATCTCGGGGTCCGCAAGAAAAACAGTTTTGTTTTCTGCATCAATTATCAAATCTTCAATATCAGTATGCTTTGATGCTTCCTGCAATTTTTCCATTGGTGGCAATTCTGCATTTATTGGGTCATCAAGTCCGTCATTACGATAAATATGCCAGATTTTAAGCACACTACCCATGGCAACATTTACATTACCGTTGGTTTTATGGTACATATCCTTGGCAAAGGTAAGCATATCAATTATTCTTTTGTCAACTGTTACCACGGTATGCTTACCGTCAACAAGGTCATTGACAGTAACAAGATTATTAACGCCTTCGTATCGGTCATATATGGTATAAAGACGATGATACTCGTTTAAAAGAGTTGTTATTTCTTTGCAAGTCGTGTCAAAATCCTCCTGTGTTTCCTCATAACCGATAATGGTTGTGACAGTGTCAAAATAATCAAAGTAATGATTGCTGAATTTTGTTTTCTTGTTCTCTGCATCGCAGGAAGCAAACAACACCATAGGCAATATAGCTATGATAATTGAAAGAATAACAGACAAATACTTTTTCATTTTAACACCACCTTACATTCACAACAAAAAGGGATGTTGAAAACAACATCCCCGAATTTTTAATAAGCTAAATTATGCCTTTGCAGCAATTTCAGCAGCCTTAACCATATCGCCAACAAGAACTGTGCAACCTGCTGTTGCTACATCACCTGTTGCATATCCGTCATCACCAACGAATGCAGCGAAATCAGCAGCTGTTTTGCCTACAAGAGTCTTATCGAATGTAGCAGCCTGTTCATTCCACTCAACTTTGCCTGAAGCACTCATGCCATAGTCCTTGCCAAGCTCAAGTTTTGTCTTAACCTCTGCCTTTGCATCGTAAGTAGCTTCACCCTTAGTATTGAATGTCATCTTGCTCTGTACGCAGTCAGTCTTTGCAACTACAACCTTACCGTCTTTATCTGTAACAACAGCTGAAATTGTAACATCATAAGCCTGAACACCATCTGCTTCATCAGTTGCATCCTTACTGCCGTGGTCCGATGTAACAAGAGCGATTTTAAGTTTGTTGTCTGCTTTTGCATTTGAATCAGCTGCACTTGCAACTGCTTTTTCAAGAGCCTTTACAAGGTCTGCAACATTAACTGTGCAACCTGCTGTTGCAAGTTCACCACTTGTTGTACCATTTTCAGCTACAAAAGCCTTAACTTCTGCAAGTGTTTTGCCTTTTGCTGTGTTCATAAAAGCATCAGCCTGCTCGTTCCACTCAAGAACTTTACCATCGCCATTAAGGTCCTGTGCGTACGGATTTCCACCCATGCCATAGTCCTTACCAAGGTCATACTTTGTTCTCAAATCTTCAACTGCATTTTTCTTACCATCTTCTGTCCATGTTGGCTTAATCTGCATTGTATCAAGGTCGATAGCTGCAATTTTGTCACCATCAAGAAGAACTGCAACTGCTGTGGCAAGGAATTCACCTGTTGTGCCCTTTGCCTCGCCATAGTTAGCAACTACACCAAGTCCAAACTTGAGTGCTGTATCTGTATTGTTTTCCTGTACCGGTTCTTTTGAGCAGCCTGCAAGGGCAACAACTGCGAAAAGCATTGCTACTGCGAGAACTACGCTGAGAATCTTTTTCATAATGAGTTTCTCCTTTAATTATTGATTTCGGACTTCATCCAGTTTATATTATTACAAATAATCTGTACCTTGTCAACTACGAATCTGTTATATTTTTGTCAAACTTATTCTTTTAAGCAACAAATTACTGCCAACGCCTATAAATACACCTGCTATTGTACCCGTTATTGCAAGGACAACCATATAGTAACCAATTTGAATAGTATCAAACAGGAAAATTGCAACGATAATCTGACCAAGGTTATGAGAAACCGCACCTACGATACTCACACCAACTGTTGAAAACTTATCAGTCTTCTTCATTATTCCCATAATCGCAAGGCTTAACACAGCCCCTGCGACACTATATGCCAAGGTCATAGCGTTTCCAAAGAGCATGGTAACAATCGCAAGTCTTACCCCGGAAACAATTGCTGCATATTTAAATCCAAAACAATAAAGCACAAGAATTATTATAAGATTTGGCAAACCGACTTTAATACCGGGAACTGCCGTCCAGATTGGCGGAAGGATTGCCTCTATATAAGCCAGAATCAAGGCAACGGATGTGGCGATACCAAGAAATGCTGTTTTTTTAGTTTTTTCTTTCATTTTTGCCACTCCTTTCTGCCTTCATTTCACTAAACTATATTACAACATCTATATCGTTACTGTTTTTCTCTGCCTGCACCTCAATTACAACCTTGTGCGGCAGGCAGACAATAGTTTCTCCTACAAATGATATTTCTCTATGACCTACACAAATTTTATCGGGACAATTAGCCGCAGAAACAGATGCTTTGCCATCTTTTATTACAAGTGTATTAGTGAATTCACCATTCTCACCTGTTACTATTTCTTGAGTTATGTTTTCCGTAAGTGAGTAAGAGTATTTTTCAACTCCATCAATTTTTACGACCACAAGACTACCGCTTTGTTTATTGGCGTTAATAAATAAAAGCCCAGCCACCGCTATCACTAAAATAGCGGCGGCAAGGATTATATCATTTCTTCTTTTTTGATTTTTTTCAGAATTGTTCTTCATAAAAATCAGCCGATAACTCCGTTCTTCATATCAACAATCTTCAAACGACCCGTTGGACAAACCTTTGCACATTCGCCACAGTCCTCACATTTATCATAATCAATAACTGCAAGATTATCAACAACTTTAATCGCATCGTGCTGACAAGTTTTTTCGCACTTTTTACAACCAAGACAAGCATTCATACAATTCTTACGAGCAACTGCACCTTTTTCCTTATTGCTACAAGCAACTGCTACAACTACATCTTCTCCAACAAGGGAGATAACGCCCTTCGGACAAGTTTTAACACATTTACCGCAAGCAATACAAACTCTTGGGTCAATCCTTGCCAAGGTGTCTTTAACAGAAATTGCACCAACAGGACATTCTGCCACACAGTCGCCAAGACCGATACAACCGAATTTGCAAGAGAATGGTCCGCCATAAAGCATTGACGCTGCCTTACAACTCTGAACACCATCATAAATTGCCTTTTGTGCAACTGCTGAACAGTCACCACTACAATTTACATAAGCAGCTTTTGGTACACCAACACTTACTTCAACTCCCAATACTTCTGAAAGTTGACTTGCCACACCGGGTCCGCCGGGGATACAGAGATTTGCTTCTGCCTTACCCTCTGCAACTGCTTCAGCATAGGCATCACAGCCGGCATAACCACAAGCACCACAGTTAGCACCCGGAAGACAATCTCTGACTGCAGTTACCTTTTCATTTTCAGGCACAGCAAAGAAGTGAGATGCCACAGCAAGCAGAACACCTGCAATAAGACCAACTGCTGCTACAACAAGGAGAGCTGATAAAATTTCCATATTCCATACCCTCCTTATTTAAGTAAGTTTTCAACGATTCCTGCGAAACCGAAGAATGCCATTGAAATAAATGACGCTGCTACTAATGTTACCGGAAGTCCCTTAAAACTCTCGGGAACTTCACTTTCCTCAATGCGTGAACGCATACCTGAGAAAAGCACCATTGCGAACAGGAAACCAAGTCCACAACCCAGCGAACTTACCATTGAGTAAAGGAACGCATTTGGCTCTGTTACGCCATAATCTGTAATGTTATTGATTGTTACACCAAGAACTGCACAGTTTGTTGTAATCAAAGGAAGGTAAACACCAAGGCTCTTATGAAGAGCAGGAATAAACTTCTTTAAGAAAATTTCAATAAACTGAACAAGTGCTGCAATAACAAGGATAAACACGATTGTCTGCATATATCCCATTTTAAGTGGTTCAAGAACATAAGCCTGAATTGGCCATGTTACTGCAGTTGCAACAAGCATAACGAAGATAACCGAAACACCCATACCAACTGACTGGTTAACCTTCTTTGAAACACCAAGG
>JAZSBY010000023.1:0-6092 GCA_045602655.1 Candidatus Fimenecus sp.
CCTCTAATATTACTGCAACAGTATTGGTAGAAAAATTTAAAAGAAAAGGATTGATATGTTGTGAGCGAGAGAAAACATGAATTTCATATCTATCTTAATGAAGAGGAAAAAGATGCTTTATGCAAACTTTCTGAAATTACAAAACTTTCAAAGTCGCAACTTATAAGAGAAATTATTTTAGGTTATTCTCCACCCGAAGGACCTCCTGCAAATTATGGTGAATTGATTTATCAGTTAAGAGGTCTTGGAAATAATATAAACCAAATTCTTCGTATCGCAAGAACAAACGGTATTTTAAATCCTGTTGAATTAGAAAAACACTTATCTGAACTCAGAACTGTAGAGGAGAGAATGCATTCAGTTTTTTATTTAAATAGGGAAAATAATAAGTGGCAATAGTTTATATAATTCCTATTCACACTCATCTTCATAGAACATTAGCTTATGTCAGTAACAAACTTAAAACTGAAAATGAAAATTATGAAGAAGTATTCTTGGATTTGCATAGTGTTCTTAATTACACAGTTGATGATTTGAAGACTGAAAAACAGTTCTATGTTTCAGAGGTTGGTTTAACTTCTTTAGAAACTGCTTTTACCGAAATGATGAATACAAAAAAACTGTATAACAAGAAAGACGGTAATCTCGGTTATCATATTATCCAATCCTTTGCTCCCGGAGAAGGAACACCGGAATTGATTCACGATATAGGTGTCGAATTTGTCAATCGAGCATTTAATGGTTATGAAGCTGTCGTTGCAACTCATCTTAACACCGATTGTTTGCATAACCACATTGTAATTAATTCTGTCTGTGTTGAAACGGGAAAGAAGTTTAATGATTGTATGGAGAGTTATTATAATCTCCGACAAATCTCTGATGAACTTTGCAGGGAATATGAATTGTCCGTAATTGAAAATCCCAAAAAGCGAAGTCACAAACCTTATGACTTATATATGGCAGAGAAAAACGGAGAGTGGACTAAAGATGCAATCATTAAAAGAGATATTGATGAGTGTATTTTAAAAACAACAAGTGAGAGAGGCTTTTATACCGAAATGAGAAAACTCGGATACTCTTTCAACTTTGAACGAAAGTATCCGACTATATCACATCCTAAATTTGAAAGACCGAGAAGATTAAAAACTCTCGGCGAGGGTTACACTCCACAAGATATCGAAAGACGCTTAATGTCAAAATGGCAAAGATATAAAATAGATATTCCTGAGCAAGACAATCTTGTTCAGGAATTTTTTGAACCTCTTAATGAGCCTAATTACAGAGAAGTGTATGTTTCTTTTGTAACGGTTGTTCAATATGTAAAGAAAAATCCAAACACAAACAGAGAGATTGATAAATACCTTATTGATGAAATGCGAAAGCTCGATAAACTCATTGAACAACAAAATCTCTTGTGTGATAACGATATTGAAACACCGGAGCAACTTGAAAAATATAAAGATTCTTGTAAGAGTGAGCTTCAGGAATGCGATGAAGCAAGAGAGCGTTATCGCAAAATGGTGAAGGCAGCAGGAAGAAAAGGCGATGAAACAGAGGTTGCAAAAATCAAAGATGAAATATCTCTTCTTACAGAAAGAATGAAAATCTTGAGAAAAGATATTCGTATCTGTGACAGAATACAGGAGCAAGAACCTAAAATTGAAAACAAAATAAATGAAATTATGAATGATAAAGAACGAAAGGAGATGAGTACAGATGAACGCTTCAGGAGATGCAGCGGAACAAATCGTGAGGATGACATTGCAAGGCGTTGAGGTTGCAGGAAAGATGTCAATGGACGGAGCTGAAAGGCTTGTGAAACTTATCCTTGCCTCTCTTAAAGATACAAAGAGAACAAAAGGCAGAGCCTCACTTAATACGATGTTAAAGTCTAATAAGCCGATTAAGGTTTTTGAACTTAAAGACAGAGACTTAAAAAAGTTTTGTCAGGAAGCAAAAAAGTACGGTGTAATGTATCATGTGCTTAAAGACAGAGATAAGAATGATGGTAAGTGTGACATTATGGTTCGTGCTGAAGATTCAGCAAAAGTAAACCGTATCTTCCAAAGATTTAATCTCGGTGCAAACAATAAAGCGACTGTCCGTGCAAGTCTTGATAGATCTAAAGGTGATATTAAGCAATCACCTGAAAAACAAAAACCTGAAAAAAGTGCAGAGGATAAATTTATTGACGAGCTCTTTTCAAAACCTCAACAGACAGAAAAGAGTTATCTTGAAAACCCCTCTATGGCGAAGACGGAAAAATCCCGAGCGTCCGAGCCTTCCTCCGGAGTGTCAGAACTCCGACGCCATACACGGGATGAAAAATCTTCACGACCATCGGTCAGAGCAGAGCTTAACCGAATTAAGGAAGAAAGAAAAAATGCGGCAACAGCAAAATCTACTCCGCAGAAAACAAAATCAAAAACGAAAGGAGCAAAAACAAATGGCAGAACTCGATGAACTTTTCGGTAACGAAAAGCAGACAACTATGGAGCCTTATTCAAAAGATGATTGGATAAAGAAGAGAAATGAAAACAGAGCATTGGCTTATGAAATGCTTGAAACAGCAACAGAAGAACTTAACAATCCCGATACTGTTATGGCATATCTTGATATTCAGAGTAAGTTTGACAGATACTCTGTTAGCAATGCTCTGTTAGTTGCATATCAGAATCCTGAAGCAACAAGGCTTTGTGATTCAAAAACTTGGCAGAAAAATCATGTGTTTATCAACAAGGGCGAAACAGGTATTATCATTCTTGAACCCGGCAAGGAATATACAAGAGAAGACGGAAAGACAGTAACCCCGTATAATGCAAAGAAGGTATTTGATATTTCACAGACCAACGCAAGACCAAAACAAAACAGAGCTAAAACCCCTGATGCCCGTGTGGTTGTTAAAGCAATGATTACAACCTCACCAGTACCCGTAAAAATCAGTAATGAGCTTCCCGAAGGTATAAATGCTCGTTATCAGCCTGAAGCTAAAATGATTTTTATTCGTCAGGGTTTGGAAGGCGATGATATTGTCCGTGCTCTTTCAAAAGAAATTGCATTCGCAAGACTTGATAAAGGTGACTTCAACAGAGAAAACCTCGAATTTAAAGCACAGGCAATTTCATATATTGCAACTTTGAGAGCAGGCTTTGAACCTGAACTTATCACAGAGTTAAGTGATAAATTTTCCAATCTTGATGCAAAAGAAAAGCGTGCAGAACTTTCACAGGCTCGTGACCACGCAAATACTATTGCTAATACTGTAAGAAAAGCACTTGAGCCTAAAAACAAAGAACACGGTGACAGATAAGGCGGTGTTCTTGTATGAGAAAAGAAAAAAGAGTAATTACTGTTGATGATTTTGAACACAATCTGATGATAAACGGTATCAACGAATTTCGTTATATGCTTATCGAAAAAGATATGCCTATTGAAGATGTTGATAACCTGCTCAGGAAGCTCATTGATGCTCCGCTTCTGAGGAAGAGGAGGTTTGACCGTGAGGACAGATAAATTCTCGAAAACCAATCTCATACTTTATGCTTGTGGTCTGATACCTGTAATATGGTTAGCCTTGTTGGTTGCTCCGTATCTTGACGGCGGACTGGTTGAAATAATTAAAAATCTTTCAGTTGCTTTCAGTAATCCGTTTAATATTTCTTTTTGTGAGGACAGCGTAAAAACTGTCCTCATTTTCATTTTAGCCTATGCTCTCGGTATTGGTATTTATCTTTCAAATGATAAAAATTATCGAAGACGAGAAGAACACGGCTCGGCTAAATGGGGAAAGCCTGAAACAATAAAGAAAAAATATGTGGATAAAGAAGTTACAAAAAACAAGATTTTAACTCAAAACACAGCAATCGGACTTGATGGCAGACAACACAGAAGAAACCTCAATGTTTTGGTGTGCGGTGGTTCGGGGGCGGGTAAGACCCGTTCCCATGCAAAACCAAACATTATGCAGGCTAATACTTCTTTTATAGTCCTTGACCCTAAAGGTGAGTTACTTCGTGATACAGGTGGTATGTTAGAAAAACAAGGTTATGATATTAAAGTTCTTGACCTTATCAATATGGAAAAGAGTGATTGTTATAACCCCTTTGTGTATATTCATAATGACAATGATATACAGCGACTTGTAACTAATCTTTTTAAGAATACAACTCCTAAAGGTAGTTAGAGTAATGACCCATTTTGGGACCAAGCTGCAAGTATGCTTTTAAAAGCACTTGTATCATACCTTCATTACGAAGCTCCACCGGAGGAGCAAAACTTCTCAATGGTTCTTGAAATGATTAGAGCCGGAGAACTTCCCGATGATGAGGGTGGAAGTCAAGATATGGTAACTATAAGTCCGCTTGATGAAATATTTGAGAAACTTGAAAAAAGGTGTCCTGACCATATTGCACTTAAATATTATCGTTCATATCACAGTGGTTCAACGAAAACCTTGAAGTCGATTCAAATTACACTTCTTGTAAGACTCGAAAAGTTTAATCTTGATTCTCTTGCAAGTATGACTTGTTTTGATGAGCTTGAACTTGACCAAATCGGAGAAAAGAAAACAGCCTTGTTCGCACTTATCCCTGAAAATGATACAAGCTTTAACTTTATTGTCGGTATGCTCTACACACAGTTGTTTCAGCAGTTATATTATCAGGCGGACTTTGTTCATACAGGCAGACTTCCCGTTCATGTGCATTTTGTAATGGATGAGTTTGCAAATATTGCATTGCCCGATGACTTTGATAAATTACTCTCAACTATGCGTTCCCGTGAAATATCTGTTTCAATAATTATTCAGAATATGGCACAGTTAAAAGCTTTGTTTGAGAAACAGTGGGAAAGCATAGTCGGTAACTGTGATGAGTTCTTGTATCTCGGTGGCAACGAGCAATCAACACACGAATATGTTTCTAAACTATTGGGTAAAGAAACGATAGACACAAACACCTACGGACAATCTCGTGGAAGAAATGGCAGTTATTCAACTAACTATCAGATTTCCGGCAGAGAACTTTTAACTCCTGATGAAGTGCGAATGCTTGATAACAAGTACGCACTTCTTTTTATTCGTGGTGAAAGACCTGTGCAGGACTTAAAGTATGATATTTTGAAACACCCTAATGTCAAAGACACAACAGACGGTAAGGGTGAAAATTATGTTCACGGCTTTGAAGATTATTCAAGTCTTGAAATGCTTTTTGATGAACTTGACGATATAAACATTGATGATTTACCTAAATCAGATATTGTTATTTATTCAAGTCAGGAAATTGAAGAATATTTATTAAATTTGGAGGAATAAAAATATGAGTAAAAATGTAATAACAAAAACAAAGAAGGCTCCTATGGAGGGTAAAGTGAGAAAAGGCTTTAAGGCTTATGTGGGTATTATTCTTTGCCTTACAATGCTTTTCGTTTGCGGTGTAACTGCATTTGCTGCAGATGATCCCGTTGCAGTAGTAAACAGTCTTTCAACATTCATCTTCGGACTTATCAGAGCTGTAGGACTTATCCTTCTCGGCTTCGGTATTGTTCAGGTCGGTCTTTCTCTTAAATCTCACGACCCCTCACAGAGAGCAAACGGCTTCCTTACTGTTGCCGGCGGTATTATTATCACCTTTGCAAAAGAAATTCTTAACCTTATTATCGGCTAAAACTACAAGGTTGGCAGAGTCTATCTTTGCCAACCTAATACTTTAATAGGAGGTCTTTGATGGAAGAATCAAGTAATTGGGTAGTGCAAAACCTACAAAATGCTCTTACCACTTGGAACGATAAATTAAGTGAAATATGGCTTCTCATCACTCAATCACCCGAAGAATTCAAAGATGGTTCTATATGGAATGTTATCACTAATATACACGGAGCACTGCAGGCGATAGGTTACTCGCTTTTGGTGCTCTTTTTTGTTGTAGGAGTTATGAAAACCTGCGGCAATTTTGCAGGACTCAAACGACCTGAAATAGCACTAAAAATGTTCATTCGCTTTATTCTTTCTAAAGCAGCTATTGACTATGGGCTTGAATTAATGATGGCTCTATTCAGTATTGTACAAGGTATCGTTGCAAAAATCATGGCAACAT
>JAZSBY010000024.1:0-29246 GCA_045602655.1 Candidatus Fimenecus sp.
TCAGCTTAAAAGGTTGATAAGTCGGTGTTGATTGCAATGAGGGTCCACCCGTTCCCATCCCGAACACGGTAGTTAAGCTCATTTGCGTCGAAGATACTTGGCTGGAAGCGGCCTGGGAAAATAGGAAGATGCCAACATTTATATTCCTCAATAGCTCAGTCGGTAGAGCATGCGGCTGTTAACCGCAGGGTCGTTGGTTCGAGTCCAACTGGGGGAGCCAAAAAATTCCGTTCACGATAGTGGACGGAATTTTTACTTATTCACTATTAACTATTCACTTTTCACTAAAAGGTTTTCGTGAACGGAATTTCAGGTAAGAAGTAAGAGTGAATAGTGAATAACTATATTGTCAAATGTAGTTAATGTTGTTACAATATATTTGTGAAAGCTGGTAATCTTATGAAGGAAAGCCCTTTAATTAATAAATCTAAAGCATTTGCACTTGAAGTTTTAAAGGTTTGTAAGGAATTACGAGCAACTAAGTGTGAAGGTGTATTGATAAATCAATTTATTCGTTCTGGTACAAGTATTGGTGCAAATATTCGTGAAACTTTTTATGCACATAGTAAAGCTGATTTTGTATCAAAGTTACAGATAGCTTTAAAAGAATGTTACGAAACAGAATATTGGATTGAGCTTTTAATTGATGGTGGATACTATAATAATAAAGAAATACAAGAAAAATGTATTGAAATAAAAAAGATATTAATATCATCCATTAACACTGCAAAAGAGAATATGAAATAATTTTATTTATTAAGTTGTTTGATTTTCGTTACATAAAAAAATCCGTCCATTATATGGGCGGATTTTTAACTTATCATTGAATAAATTTTCATTTTTTAAGCGTAACGCAGATAGGTTACTACTTTGTTATGTTCAATCCTAACAAATCATCAGAGCTAACATTATAGAATTCACAGAGCTTTTTGAAATCCTCAATTGCGAGTTTAGCTCTTCTTTTTTCTATATGGTCATAACCTTGCTGAGACTTATTAATAACCCTACCAATGGCGTTTTGGGAAAAATCGTTATCAATTCTTAACGCAATAAGTTTATCAAGATAATCCAATCCAATCACCTCATGGTAATAATACAATACTCTAAGTTTGAGTATTGACATTAACTCAAACATTGAGTATAATGTATTCGTAGTTGCGAAAGTCTTGACAAAGGGATTGGACTAATATATATATTGAAATAAAGGTTGCAGAAAAGGAGAAGGATATTGTGAGTAAATTCATAAATGATTCAAAGGAGAAAGGTTTAACACAACGCGAAATACTGGAGTCAAAGTACAATAGAAGTGTTTCTAACATACTCGTAGTAGTTCTATTTAGTTTGATAAATGTTGTTTTGCTTGTTGTTGGCTCTGAAAGTTATTTTTTGTTTTCGGCGTTTATACCTTATTTTATAGCTGATTATGGTATGTTTTTCTGTGGTATGTATCCTGAAGAATACTATTATGATATGCAGGGTATGGTGTTTGCTGATAAGTCAACTCTTGTATTCTGCCTTATAATTGCAGTTGCGATATTGTTGGTTTATTTCCTTTGTTGGCTTTTTGCCAAGAAGAAAAAGAATGCTTGGCTGACTGTTGCCTTAATTTTATTTGCGATTGATACAGTTGCTATGTTCGTTATAGCAGGTATTAGCACTGATATAATAATAGATATTGTTTTTCACACATGGGTTATTATTTCTCTTATCAGCGGAATTGTTAATCATAATAAACTTGTGAAATTACCTGAAGAACCAGAGTCAGTTGCCGAATTTGTTGACCATTATGAAATTACACAAAATCAGGGAAACACGGGCGTTATCAGAATGGCTGACAACGAGGTTAAAGCGAGAGTTCTTCTTGAAGCTAATGTTCCGGGATATTATATTGTATATCGCAGGGTGAAGAGAACTAATGAGCTTGTAGTTAATGGCAGGGTATATGACGAATATGAGGCATTAGTTGAGTTTCCCCACACTCTTACAGCTCTAATTGACGGGCATAAAATTGAAGTTGAGTATGATAGTTTCAGCCATATGTACATAATTTTTGACGGTGAACAAATTGCTAAAAAACTTAGGTTGATTTGACGCTAAAATTACAAAATAAATTTTTGAGCGGTACTTTAACGATGAAGTACCGCTTTTAAATTGGATAATAACCTTGGTAAGTAAATGTGAATATCTCTTTAATTGTATCTCTTGTGCTGTTGGGAGTTGTAAAAATTATATTCACAAGAATTAAACTTGAAAAAGCGAATAAAATTTTTTTGGTTTTGTCAACAGCAATCAGTATTTCAATGGTGCTTTTCCTTGCTTTAACGAGGGAAGTTTATGCTGTGGTTGTAGCATTTTTGTTGCTGGTGATGAAGGGTGTAATACTTATAAAAAAAGCGAAAATGTGTGGATAAACTGTACTTTAATATATTAGTTGTTTTTCTATTTTATTGTGTGATATAATTATTTCAATAAATTTGAATTTGCAGGAGAGAAAGATGATACAAAAGGTAAACTTAAAAGAGAATGCAAATGTGATTGATGAATTATTCTGCTATAAGAGAGTAGGTACATTGAATAATCACATGTTAAATGTATTACAGGCTGAAAATAGAACTTTAGATTTTCATATACACGAAAATTCTGATGAAATGTTTTACTGTATTGAGGGAGAATTTGACATTGAATTTGAGGACGGATTAACCCATTTGTGTGAAGGAGATTTTATAATAATTCCCAAAGGAACAAAACATCGACCTATATGCAATACATTGGTTAAATGCCTTTTGATTGAAGTGGAGGGAACCCTTAATAAAGAAAATACGGGTGGAACATACACATTATAAGGAAATATAAATTATAATTTATCGAGGTGGAAAAATGAACAGAAAAATTGACGGTACATTTTTTGAATTTCATCATCACAACACACCTGAAGGTAAATACTGGAATCCAGCAATTGACCGGTTTACAGGTGAACAATGGCGACAAAAGGTCCGTGAGATTTCTTCATTAGGAATGGAATATATTGTGGTTATGGCGACAGCTCTTTATGAAAAATGTTATTTTAAATCATCAGTTTTTCCATTTGCAGATATTCCCTGTGCTGACCCTATCGAAGAATTGCTATGTGAAGCCGATATTCAGGGCATTAAGGTGTTTTTAGGTAATGGGTTTTACGGAGATTGGCGTAAGGCAAATGAAAATATTACAAGCAAAGAGGTAATTAACCGTTCTTTTAAGGCTATGGAGGAGTTGACTGAGCTTTATTCTCACCATAGGAGTTTTTATGGTTGGTATTTTCCCGACGAAACTTGTATAATCCTTAAATATTCGCAGGATTTTATGAATTATGTAAATCTTTGCTCTGCAAGATGCCATTTGTTAACACCTGATAAAAAGACACTTATTGCACCATATGGTACAAATCTTGTGTGGGCTAACAATAAATTTATCCGTCAACTTACTGAACTTGATGTGGATTTTATTGCGTATCAGGATGAGGTGGGTGTGAAAAAGACAAAAGTTGACCGTACAAAACGACTTTTTGAAAAGTTAAGGATTGCTCACGATAAAGCAGGTCGGTCAGAACTTTGGGCGGATATTGAACTCTTTGATTTTGAAGGAATGGTGTACAAAAGTGCACTGATTCCGGCACCGTTTGAACGAATTAAAAAACAGATTGAAAATGTTGCACCTTATGCTGATAAGATTCTCGGATACCAATATTTGGGACTTATGAATCCAAAGGATTCCAATGCCTTTGCGGGACACACAGATAGTGGTGAATTATATGAAAAATATAAAAAACACACAAAATATTGATACTAAAATATTGACTTGCGGTTTTACAAGGTTTATAATTTCATAATATAGTGCTTTAAAAGTAATAAATCTTATGGGAGTTCTGAATATTATGAAGCATATTAAAATCGTGGTTTCAATTTTATCGGTAGTAATTTTGCTGTTCTCAACACAAAGTATGGCTTTTCTTGCTTATGCTGATGAGGATGACTATATTCTTTATTTAGGTGATGTTGACATCAACGGAAAAGTAACGGCTATGGATGCACGAAAAGCTTTGATGTTTGCAGCAGGAAAGCAAGAGCCAACGGACTTGGAATTCTACTACGCCAACTACATTGACGACGGTAAAATTACCTCAATGGATGCTCGTATGATTCTCAAAACAGCAGCGGGACAGGTTGATTTGGTTTTACCTACGGATAGACCGACAAAACCACCTGCAGGTGTGTTGACTCCTGAGGAACTTAAGGAAAAATGGATTACTTCTTTCTCAGATAAGGTTTCATATAGCGACCTTGAGGATAATCTTAAATGGTTGGTAAATGATATAGGAATCAGAAATTGGTGGAATTCTTCGCAGAATAAGGCAGGAAACCTCCTTTATGACCGTCTTATTTCTTATGGTTATACGGCTTCGACCTGCAAGAAAATTGATTTTTACCATAATGATGTGCTTGGCAGAAACATTATGGCAACTATTCCTACATCAAAGAGTAATGCAGATGTTATTCTCATTGTTACTCACTATGATACAGTTAAGAATACAAGTGGTGCAGTTGATAATTCATCAGGTGTTGTCACAATGTTGCAGCTTGCAAAATTATTCAAGCAAACTCAAGCAGATTATGGTGTTGAATTGAGATTTCTTTTTACTGCCGGTGAAGAACAAGGTTATTACGGAGCACTCAACTATGTAAATAATCTTTCATCAGCAGAAAAAGCAAGACATAAATTGGTATACAATATGGATATGACTGCAAAGCCAAATAAGTCGTATGATTCAACAGGTAAGTATTGTATCGCAATCAGCACAGAGCCTGTGTCACATAAATTGTACTCCTCTCCTGCAGCAAAACCAAACTTCGGCACAAAGGCTATTGATGAGTCCAAGGCTGCTCTTGGAAACCTTGGAGAATATGCGTATTATTCAGCGGTCCGTGCAGGAAGTACTGATGTTATGCCATTCCGCAGAGCAGGAATGACTGCTGTGTCATATTCCTGGAGAGTTATTGATTCTTCAAGAAGTAACGGTGCGGATTATGGTCTTGCCTCACCAAAACTAATACATACAACAGCAGATACATTCAATAACTGTGATGTTACATCACTTTATAATTCAACAAGACTTATAATCAATTCTATTGCAAGGTTGGTTTCACCTTATATTGAATTTTAAATAATTAAGAAAGACGAGTATTTTTGAATACTCGTCTTTTATATTTTCCTCTTTTTTGCTAATACTATAAAAAAGAAAGGGGAATTATTATGATTGAACAAGACACAATAAAATTGCTTCGTGAGTGTGATGCAGGGGTTAAAATGGGCGTTTCATCCATTGATGATGTGATGAAATATGCAAAATCCGAAAAATTAAGAAAAGCACTTGCAGATAATCGTCAGGAGCATTGTCAGCTTGATAAGGAATTGCAAGAACTTCTTGACCAATATCACGACGACGGTAAAGAGCCAAATCCAATGGCAAAGGGTATGTCATGGATGAAAACCAATGTTAAACTTGTAATAAACGAATCCGACAATACTATTGCAGATTTGATTACAGATGGTTGTAATATGGGTGTGAAATCTCTCAATATGTATCTTAATCAGTATGCTGCAGCAGACGAGAAATCAAAGGATATTTGCAAAAGGCTAATTAACCTTGAGGAAGATTTGATTCTTCAAATGCGACAGTTTTTATAGTGGATGGAATATCAAACTTCACTTTATCATAGATTAAGATGAGGGGTGATATTTTGAAAATAGAATGGAAAAAACTGTTGATTTGTATTGCAATTCCCTTGTCAGTAGGCGGATTATCAGCATTGTTTACTGCAGGGAACATGGATTTGTATGAGGAAATCAACCAACCACCATTGGCACCACCCGGTTGGCTGTTTCCCGTGGTATGGACTATTCTTTATATCTTAATGGGCGTTGCCCTATACCTTGTAGTCATAACAAGGACACGGGAGGATAAAAAAACTGCAATAATTTCTTTTGGAGTACAACTTTTATTTAATTTCTTCTGGTCCATTATTTTCTTTAATGCAAGGGCATATTTGTTTGCATTTGTCTGGCTGATTTTCTTGTGGTTGGCAATTATTGCAAATATATATTTCTTTTACAAAATCAATAAAAATGCAGGGAAATTGTTAATCCCATATCTTGTGTGGGTAACCTTTGCAGGGTATCTTAATTTGGCAATATTTCTTTTAAACAGATAAAAAAGCAGGGAGAAATCCCTGCTTTGATTTTACTTGTATTGGTAAACTCTTACATAATCAACAATGAATTCTGCAGTGTCACCGGGTTGCATATTCATTTTACCTGTGCCATGACGGTCGGCATTGGCAACACCGTTTTCACCTGCAACTTCGCAGGAAAGAATAAGGTATTCGGGATTTTGACTGACACCACCAGTGGAGAGTCTGCCGGTTTCAACACCATTGATGTAGAAAATATATTCATTTTCATTCCACTCAACACCATAGGTGTTAAACTCCTCGTAAGGATTATTGGCAAACCATTTTCCTATACTGTCCCCCTTGTGGTCAGCACCATAGCCGTCATAGTGGATACCACTAACAACCGCATCACCGGCACCCCACCACACATCTTTATAGTACATAGATTCAAAAATATCAACTTCAGTACCGTCTTTACCACTGCCGTCAACATTTGAAACACCGTCGTTCATCATCCAAAAAGCAGACCACATTCCTGTTGATTTCGGAAGAATACATCTGCATTCAAAATAACCATAGGTTTGTTCAAATTTGCCTCGTGTTTCAATACATCCTGTGTACCAACCTGATTTATACTCGTCAAAATCAATTCGGTCGTGCCAGGTATCATAATAATAGTTTTCTAAAGGCTCGTCAAAATATGCTGTGGTTATTACCAGGTTTCCGTCTTTAACACTTACTAAATTCTCATGCCAGAAGCCACCTTTTCTCTGGGTTTCCCACCAAGGGTAAAACCATTTGGTTGTGTCAAGCTTATCCCCATCAAATTCATCGGACCAAACTAATTCAAATCGGGAATCAAGTTCTAAATCCTGCCCTTTTGGAATGGCGGGCAAACTTAATTTCTGTGGTAATGTAGGGGAAATGAGCATAAGTAATGCAACAAGGACTCTTATAGTTTTTGCAAACATAATATCACCTCAATTTTTCCATAATATGATAACAGTAATGTTGAGTTTTTGTCAAGAAACAGTTACTTGAAGCACTTTTGTCAATGTGATATAATTTAAGCAGTAAAGATATGAGTGGAAGATATTATGATAAAGATTAAGCACTTAAAAGAGAAAATTCTGATATGTATTGCTATCGCTATTGGCATTTTGATTGGTCGGTTATTGGATATGACCTGTGTGTTCTTATGGTTGACGGGATACGAGTGCCTTGGATGCGGAATGACAAGGGCATTACTTTCTGCCATAAATTTTGATTTTGTTTCTGCTTTTCAGTATCACAGAATGTTCTGGTCAGTGCCGATTCTCGGCTTGTATGTGCTTTTTGACGGAAAACTATTTAAAAATAGAATACTGAATATTTCAGTATTAGTTCTTATTGCTGTTGGTTTTGTCATAAATTGGGTGTTGAATCTAGTGGGATAAAGCAGTAAAAAAAGTTGACATATTAAATTTATACGAATATAATAAAACTATACTTATATATTGGAGGAGAGAATATGTTTTGCAAAAACTGTGGACAACCCATAAATGAAAATCAAGCAATTTGCCTTAATTGTGGAGTTAAGGTAAGTGACGGAACAAATTTCTGTGGCAATTGCGGCAACCCTGTTCAGGAGGGTGCTGAGGTTTGTATGAACTGTGGCTTTGCGATTAAAAATGCAAAACCCTTGGCAGGTCAGGACAAATTAGTGATGATTCTTATTTGCTTCTTCATTGGTGCTTTCGGTGTACATAATTTTATGATGGGTGAAACAAAGAAAGGTATTGTAAAGATTGTTGCAACACTTTGTTGTGGTATTGGTTGGATTCTTGCTTTGATTGATTTAATCAAGATTGCAACTGACAAATACGAAGTTGACCCTGAAAAACTGTTTTAATTAAAAGAGAAAGACCAGTTGAAAAAAACTGGTCTTTTTTATGTCCAAAAGGTTATTTGCAAATGTCATTAACGGTTACAGAGAATATGTACGGAGCATAGGAATCTCTGTTGTTAAATTTAGTCGAGCCGTCGTTTGTGAAGGTGATTATGTTTTCGCCCTTTTTGAGTGTAATGTTCATTGTTACAGTTTTTACTGTGTTCCAACTGTATGTGTTTCTGCACCATACATTTTGTTTTGTACCATTAACATCAACCGTTATGTATCTTTCAATAAGGTCAACATTGTAACTGTGAACTCCACCCTCATCATTGTTTGAGTAGGAAATAGTCATACGATAATCCCCTGATTTTGGCACATTCACCTTAAAGCTTGCCAAGCCACCATTACAGGATATATTTTCAATATGTCCGTCAACAAGTGTTGCACCGTCGGAAAGCACCATCTCATCAGCGGAAGCCATAACATTAAAATTCTTTTTGTCGGTAACTTTTATTGTGCATGTTACTTTTTCTGTGGACTCAAAATCAATGTAGTTAAGACCTTTTCTCAAATATACAATACAGTTGCCATCGGTATAAGCACCCGCACCATCAATTCTGAAGTCAGCAGAAATATTTGTAGTCATCTCGTAAAATCCGTCGAAAGGTGCAACGGCAAGGAAGGATTTTGTGCTTGCATTTGTACGGTCAGAATCGTGTAAGAGTGTGATTTCGTTTATATCCTCGTGGCCTTGTACGAGCATACTGTCAAGGACAAATGTGCCGTCACCGTGAGCAAATGTGATAGAGTGTTTGCCCTTTTCAAGATAACGGACAAAGGTCATTTTGTCAGTATATTCACTCTTGATTGTGTTGGGAAAATAAACATCCTCTGTTGCACCGTCAAGAGTCATAATTGCCCTTGCGTCAATTCGGTCAACGGGTTTGTTTCCGTCGTTACACTTACCATAAATCACGGACAAGTCATAATAACCATCTTTTGGGACTTCAAAATCAACTGTTACGCTGTCGCCGTTATTTTCAAGTCCGCCAACCATACCCTGCAATTCACCGGTTGTAGCATAAGCACTGTCGTAGGTGTAGGTAAAGCCGTTGCGTGTGCCGTGTTCAAACTCATATCTTTTAGGAAGATTGTCGTTGTAAAAATTCTTTTTGCCGTCTTCGGCAGGGGTGATTGTAATGTGATAAACTGCTGTGGGGTCAGGATTTTCGATGTCAACACGGAGTTTGCCAAGGGAAACTCTGTCAGTATATTCAGCAACAAGGGTGGGGGAAGTTACAATGCCACTTAATCCCTCATAGCACACACTTTCAATTTTAACATTAACTTTTTTGCCTAAATTTGTCTTGCCAAGGTGATTAAGACTTACATAACTGTCATAATCCGAACCACCACAAATAACGGTAATCTCATTTTTATCCGTGTTCATTGATGAAAGACCGTTAAAGTATTTGTAATGAAATCTCTCATACCCATATTTAATGGCATTTTCAAAATCCGCATGGGTAATATCGATAATCTTTGAGTCAAGAAGATAGCCTTCCATATCGGCATACCAACGGAAAAGCCACCAGTTTGAGTTGGGACTGTTGTTGTCGGCAACTGTGTCATTTAAGTTATTGGCAAGTCGCCAATAAGCGGCATTTGCCCAAATTCCTGAATGTTCAATGGCAGAAATGTATTTAACCATATCTGCAGGAGCACCACATTCGTACATTGTGCCATATTCCGTAACGATAACGGGCATTTCCGGAATGTCCATTTCCTTTTCAAGGTCACGATATGCATCAACATGGTCCTGCCAGTAGTATGCAGATGTTTCGCCTAATTCGTGATAAATCATAACATCGGGCATACAGTCATTCTCTTTACAGTATGTAAGGAAATGCTCCAACTCATAAAGGTCAAAATCACAATATCCGGGACCACCGATTACCGCGTCGGGGTCAATGGAACGAACAAGTTGGTAAGTTTCTTTCCAAGCCTCATAAAAACGGAACTTTGCCTCATCGTCATACATAAGCCAAGTGCCGTCAGGAGATGGAGTACCAAACCACACTGCATTGTCAGTTTCATTGTAAAGGCAATATACAAGTCGGTCCTGATAATCTGTCTTTACAAGTTTTGTTACTGCTTCTTCAACCTGTGGCAAAAACCTTTCACGGACAAACTCCATACTGTCATAATTTCCGGTTGCACGGATGTCCATAATCTCCTGATGACAATAATACCAGGTGTCAAAACAGTCCTGCATATATACTGTAATGTACTTGCAACTGTCAAGGACAGGAGCAACGTGGTCAACATCACCTATTGGGTGCTGAAGTCCGTCAATAACCTTTTGCGAAATACTGCCAACATCAATACTTTCTACAACTGCACTGTCAGGTACACCGTTTTCTGCAACACCATAAAGGTAGCCCGATGCTCTGTTTGAAACCTCACCCAAATATGATGAAGCATCAATTTCCAATGTTGGACGGAAAAAGTGCGGAAGTCCCTCAAGAGTCATTGACATAACAGTTATAAAACTCAAAATCAGACTGATAATTTTAATCATATTGTCACCAACTTAAATAATATAGTAAAATGATACCAAAATTTATTTCGTAATGCAACAAAGATATAATTTATTATATTTTCTATTTACAGAGCAAAAAAAGTATGCTAAAATATATATATCCTGACATGAAGATGCTGATGGCTTCCGGATGAAAGGTGTAATGTATAAATAAAATACTACACTCAGATTATCGGTATAATATCTTCAGGGATATTATACCTTTTTGTTTTATGAGGTGATTATATGGAAACTCGAATTGCAGTTATGGGAATAATTGTTGAGAATATGGAGTCAGTAGAGATTCTCAACTCTATTTTGCACGATTATGGTGAATACATTGTGGGCAGAATGGGAATTCCATACAGAAAGAAAAATGTTAATATAGTAAGTATTGCAGTTGATGCCCCGCAGGATGTGATTTCTGCTATGTCAGGAAAAATCGGCAAAGTAGAGGGCATAAGTGTTAAAACTGCATACTCAAATGTGATTACAAATGAATGAGAAATTATTAAGAATCGGACAAAAACTGGTTGATACGGGAAAACTTGAGATTTCAGAATATGAGTATCTTATAGAAAACCGAAACAACGAAATTACCGAGTTTTTAAAAAACGAAGCCGTTAAAAAGCGTCAGGAAATCTATGGTAACAGGGTTTTTATCCGTGGACTTATTGAAATCAGTAATGTCTGCAAAAACGACTGCCTGTATTGTGGCATAAGAGCATCTAATAAAGATTGTGAAAGATACAGACTTGCAAAAGAGGAGATATTTGCTTGTTGTGATGAGGGTTATTCACTTGGATTTCGCACCTTTGTAATGCAGGGCGGGGAAGACCTGCACTTTATTGATGACTTGATGGTTGAAATTATCGGTGAAATCAAGAAAAAATATCCCGACTGTGCAGTTACTCTTTCCTTGGGTGAAAGAAGTTATGAAAGCTACAAAAAACTTTATGATGCAGGGGCTGACAGATATCTTCTTCGTCACGAAACTGCCGACGAGAAGCATTATAACAAACTGCATCCTCAAAAAATGAGTTATAAAAACCGAATGGAATGTCTAAAAAACTTAAAAGAAATCGGTTTTCAGACGGGCTGTGGCTTTATGGTGGGTTCACCTTATCAAACTACAAAAACCCTTGCGAAAGACTTAAAATTTATTGAGGAGTTTTCACCCGAGATGTGTGGAATAGGTCCATTTATACCACATAAGGCAACAGATTTCCGTGATTTCCCGTCAGGGAATGTGGATTTGACTTGTTACTTGCTATCAATAATAAGGCTTATAAAACCCAATATCTTACTTCCTGCCACAACCGCATTAGGCTCGGCAGAGCAGGGTGGACGAGAAAAGGGCATTTTGTGTGGTGCAAATGTAATAATGCCAAATCTATCACCACATAGTGTAAGAAGAAAATATGAACTTTATAACAACAAGCTAATCAGCGGAAACGAATCCGCACAGGAAATAGAAAATTTAAAAACCAGTATGAAAAATATCGGCTACGAAATAGTTGTTAATCGTGGAGATATAAAGGAGAATTGATATGGCATACAATCCAAAATCATTAAAGGCTGAAGAATTTATCAGCGACGAAGAAATACTTGCAACTCTCGAATATGCTGAACAGAACAAGCATAACAAGGAGTTAGTTGAAGAAATTTTAGAAAAGGCAAGACCTAAAAAGACAGAAGAAGGCACAGTTTGTGCAGGACTTTCACACCGTGAGGCAGCAGTTTTGCTTTTGTGCGACCTTCCTGAAATGAATGAAAAAATGTTCAAACTTGCAGAGGAAATCAAACTTGCATTCTACGGAAACCGTATTGTTATGTTTGCACCTCTCTACCTTTCAAACTATTGTGTAAACGGATGTGTTTACTGTCCTTATCATTATCAGAATAAGCATATCTGCCGTAAAAAGCTTACACAGGAAGAAGTAAAGCAAGAGGTTATTGCCTTGCAGGATATGGGACATAAACGCCTTGCTATTGAAGCAGGTGAAGACCCGGTAAACAATCCTATAGAATATATCCTTGAATGTATCGACACAATTTATAGCATCAAGCACAAAAACGGTGCTATCCGTCGAGTTAATGTTAATATTGCAGCAACAACAGTTGAAAATTACAGAAAGCTTAAAGATGCGGGAATCGGTACATATATCCTTTTCCAGGAAACATATCACAAAGAGAGTTATGAAAAACTTCATCCAACAGGACCAAAGCACAACTATGCTTACCATACAGAGGCTATGGACAGAGCTATGGAGGGTGGAATTGACGACGTTGGTCTTGGTGTGCTTTTCGGTCTTGAACTTTACAAATATGAATTCGTTGGACTTATGATGCACGCTGAACACCTTGAGGCAGTACACGGTGTTGGTCCTCACACAATCAGTGTGCCGAGAATTAAAAAAGCAGACGACATTGACCCAACAGTATTTGACAATTCAATTTCAGACGAAATGTTTGAAAAGATTATTGCTTGTATCCGTATTGCAGTACCATATACAGGTATGATTATTTCAACAAGAGAGTCAGAGGAAGTTCGTGGCAAGGTGCTTAAACTTGGTATTTCTCAAATCAGCGGTGCATCCCGTACATCCGTTGGCGGTTATGCAGAGGAAGAGCGTCCTCACGATTCTGAGCAGTTTGATGTTTCCGACCAGAGAACACTTGACGAGGTTGTTCGTTGGCTTATGGAAAAAGGTCACATTCCGTCATTCTGTACTGCTTGTTACAGAGAAGGTCGAACAGGTGACAGATTTATGGCACTTTGCAAAAACGGCCAGATTCTTAACTGTTGCCACCCGAATGCTTTAATGACCCTTACAGAATATCTTGTTGACTACGCAAGTGAGGAAACAAAGAAAATCGGTTTTGAACTTATTGAAAAAGAATTACAAAAAGTACCTAACCCAAAGGCTCGTGCAATTGCAATTCAGAATGTTGAAGATATTAAAGCGTCAAACAGACGAGATTTCAGGTTTTAATTATGAGTTTAAATGATGTAGTATCAGCAGAAAGACTGCATATTGGTTTTTTCGGTCTGCGAAATGCAGGTAAATCAAGTGTTGTAAATGCTGTCACAGGGCAGGACTTATCCCTTGTTTCTGAGGTGAAAGGCACAACAACAGACCCTGTTAAAAAGGCTATGGAACTTTTGCCCCTCGGCCCTGTTGTGATTATCGACACACCGGGAATTGACGATGAAGGTACTCTCGGTGAAATGCGTGTAAAAAAGACGAAACAAGTGCTCAATTACATTGATATTGCAGTGCTTGTTGTGGACTCAACCTTGGGGTTGCAGGATTTTGACCGTGAAATGCTTTCTCTTTTTGCACAGAAGAAAATACCATTCGTCGTAGCATATAACAAGTCCGATTTGTTCGCAGAAAATGTTGTTTTAGATGATAATACAATTCTTGTTAGTGCGAAAAACGGAACAAATATCAATGAGCTAAAAGAAAAAATTGCTCACGCAGTAAAAGTGCAGAATGAGAAAAAGCAAGTTATCGGTGATATGCTTAAAAAAGGTGACACCGTTGTCCTTGTAACACCTATTGACTCTGCTGCACCAAAGGGCAGACTTATTCTGCCACAGCAAATGACAATTCGCGATATTCTTGATGCAGGTGCAATTCCAATTGTAACAAGGGAAACTGAACTTGAAGCAACTCTCAATGCACTTAAAGAAAAACCAAGAATGGTTATAACCGATTCTCAAGTCTTTGGTTTTGTGTCAAAAACCGTAGGGGATATTCCTTTGACCTCTTTCTCAATTCTTATGGCAAGATATAAAGGAAGCCTTAAAAGTGCAATAAAGGGTGCAGAAAAAATGAAAAATCTCAATGATGGTGACACTATTCTCATTTCCGAGGGTTGCACCCATCACCGTCAATGTGGTGACATCGGCACACAAAAATTGCCAAAATGGTTAAAGGAATACTCAAAAAAGGAGTTGAATTTCAAGTTCACATCAGGTAAGGATTTTCCGGAAGATTTAAGTGGTATTTCCCTTGTAATTCATTGTGGCGGATGTATGCTGACTGAACGAGAAATGCAATATCGTCGTCGTTTCTGCGAGGAAAACAATGTACCAATCACAAATTATGGTACAGCAATTGCCGAAATCAACGGAATTTTAGAAAAGAGTTTACAACCAATTAAATAATAAGCAATATGGCGGGGTTAATCCCCGCCATAATCTTTTATATACAAAAATACCTTAAAAACACAGCTTGTGAGTCGAAAAATCAGCAGGGAAGGAGAAAACCTTCCCTGCGTTTTAAACATATATAGTATGGTGTTAGTTTATTTTTATTTTACCTGTGCTGTTACCCGCGGCATCAACAGTTTCTATAGTATATACGCTGTTTGCACTTCCCGATTCATCAAAGAAATAATTTTCTTCATCTCCGTAGAATTTATCAATTCTTGCAAGGAATTCGCCATCTTTTTCAAGGCGATAATAGGCGATGCCGAAATTGTCAATAGCTTCATCCCACGAAATCTCAACACCATTTTCCCCTTGTATTGCCTTTGCGTTTTTTGGAGTTTCAGGGGCTTTGTTTTCAAGATTATAACCATTTTCCACATAATCAAAATATGTGTTGATAAATGCAGGATTTACCCTTGAGGGGCTGTAGTAGTGATTGTATGAAAATGTAATAATATTTTCTGCATATTTCGAAGCGATTTCCATTTGATACACAAAGTTGTCAAGCGTTGCAGTTACATTGGATTTGTGTTCTGTCATTTTTGGTGAAAGAATGCCGCCGAGGGTTTCGCTTGTGATTGCACCATCAAAGTTTTCACAATTTGCCCAAAGCTTTACATCTGCTTTACAGGTGCTTATGGCTTCTTTATACATTTTCCATGTCATTTCAAGATTTTCTGCCCTTACCCACTTTGCACCAACTGCATCCTGAGGAGCAAAAATATCACCATCACGGAAGTTAACACTATTGAAGAATTTTACATAGCTGCCGAGAGATGCAACAGGTCCTGTTGAAAGGTATTCTGAATAGAATGGGCTCATAAGAAGCGGTTTTGATGCATCAACCTGGTTAATTCTGTCGATTATGTGGTTTATCCCATCAATAATTCCATTAGAGGTGATTTGACAAAGAAGACCATTACTGATTTCAGGGGTGAAATACCAACCATATAAAGTATTCTGATATTTCTCACCATATTTACCATAAATATCCTCTATCATATCACCGGCAACCCGACAGACATCCAAGTATTGTGAACTGCCTGCTTCATCCCAGAAATCATCAAACATTGAAAGACCCACAAAAACCTTAATTCCTGCATCCTGACAATGCTTAAGAGCAGGTTCAAGACAATCGCCACCGTAGGTTGCATCTTTCAGGGCTTCAACATCAGTGTCATAATAAACATTCCAATTACCACCATTAGCTGTATAGCCCTTATCTGCAAGACATTGGAGAATGAGATATTCAATTCCTGCCTTTTCCATATTTTCAACTTCTTCAGCCCATCTGTCATCATCCCATACGCAGGTCATCCAGGATTGGATAAATGTGCCTGTAAATTCAGGCTTGCATTTTGGTTGTGCAGGCTGACTTACCAAAGGTAGCATTGACATAATGAATGCAAGAGTTGCAGAAATTACTTTAACAAATGTAAACATAGTTTATTCCTCCTTTTTCAAGTTCCATTGTATCATATACCGATTGATATTTCAACAAAACTGAAAAAAGCACTTGCATCAGCAAATGCTTTTCCTTGGTGGAGACGGTGGGGCTCGAACCCATGACCTTTTGACTGCCAGTCAAACGCTCTCCCAGCTGAGCTACGCCCCCAAATACTTAACTATTTTATCATAAGAAAAGGTAATTTTCAATTATTTTGTTTTGGTGCATATTTCCAATTTTTAGCAGTGAGTTTTGTTATAAGTGACTAATTTGAATTGACCTTATAGAAAAATATCTTTTCCTATGGTACAATGTAAGAAATATAGATATTCTAAAGGTGATTTTGTGGAATTTTTAACTAAGGAATATACATTTCCGTCTGTTTCAGGATTGTGTGACATACATGCCCAAAGTGCAGCACCTATTGACTATGGCTCAATAAAGGGAGTTGTGCAGATTTCACACGGTATGGCAGAGTATTCAAATCGCTATTCACGCTTTGCATTTGAACTTTGCAAAGCAGGATATGCCGTTTTTATCAGCGACCATGTGGGACACGGTGCATCCGTTGAAAACAAGGAAATGCTGGGGTTCTTCGGTGAGGAAAACGGAGAAGAAACATTTATTGATGACCTTAAAACCTTAAGCGATATGGCAAAGGCTGAATATCCTGATAAACCACTTTTTATGCTTGGTCACGGTATGGGAAGCCTTATTGCAAGAAAGTATACTGCGAAATATGGCTATCTCCTCGATGGTGTTATTTATAGCGGAACGAGTGGTGAAAACCCTGCACTTGGCGTAGGGCTTCTGATTACAAATACTCTGATTAAGCAATACGGACCAATGCACCGTTCAGAATTGTTGGATACCATAGCATTTGGTTCGTATAACAGAAAAACACAAAAACGCACGGAGCGTGACTGGTCCACAAGGGATGAAGCAGAGGTTGATAAAATTATTGCCGATGAGCTTTGCGGATACAGATACACAGTAAGTGGTATGAAGGTGCTTTTCACAACCCTTAAACAGGTTTCAAGTCCCCAATGGTACAATACAATTCCTCATCATAAGCCGATTTTCCTGCTTTCAGGCTCAATGGACCCTGTGGGGGATTACGGGAAAGGCGTTAAAGAGGTTTACAGAAACCTTAAAAAGACGGGACATAAAAATGTAACAATGAAGATTTATGAAGGTGCTCGTCACGAAATCCTCAATGAAACAAATCGTGAAGAAGTTTGTGCCGATATTGTAGAATGGCTTGATGATAAAATAAAAAAACAGAAAGAAGAAACGCAAAAACCATTAGTGGTTGAGTCAATTGACGAAATACAACCAATAGAAAGCACGGATGAGTAAACGAAAACCGTAGGATATGCAAAATGTCCTACGGTTTATTTTATATGTTTTTCAGTCTTTCATATTCCTCATCAGTGATTTCAATTACTCCACCATGCTTATACCCATAAGGAAATGACACAAGTTCAGGACAGCGGGTAAACTCTGTATCTCCGGGTTCTGATGAGATAAACGGAACATAACCCATTTTTTCTTTTTCGCAACCAAAGAAATCAAGCATCAAACACCATCTTCCGTCAGGCAGGGTGTATACTGTCGGTGCTTCGTATGAGCCGGGTTTTTCAATTTTGCTCATATACTCCTCCAATTTTGCGTCGTGTTCAAATGGACCGTAAAGATTTTTTGATGTGGCATGCATATTCATTGACGGATTATGTGCATTTTTATAGAAAAGGTGGTAAGTGTCACCGACCTTTTGAATATGAGTATCAAGAATTTCATTGTCCTTTGTGAAATAAAGCTTTGGTTTTGAAAAAGTTTCAAAATCCTTTGTAACAGAACAATAAATAGACATGTGCTTGTAGTTATCTTCTGCCACGGTTGAGCCCCAATGAATCAAATATTCGTCATTGGTTTCGTCATAAAAAATTTCAGGTGCCCACATACATCCGAAATCGTCACGACCAAAATGAACAAGTTTTTCTTCGCTGAAATTCACAAGGTCTGTGGTTTTCCACATACGAAGGCATTTGCTGCCGGTTCTGTTGATGTTTGACCAGTCAAGCTGAAGATTTTCGTCATAACGGTTGGCAACACACAGGTCCGTTGTAAGAATTACAAATCCACCTGTTTTAAGACGGATAATCTCAATATCACGACAACCTTTTTCACCGAGATTTGCCGTAAGAACGGGGTTTCCGTTGTTGACTTGTTCCCAATTGAGTCCGTCACGGCTTACACCAAAATATACTTGTTCACCGTCGGGCGTAATTTTTTCTTTAAAATGAACAAATAAATATGCCATAATAAAATCTTCCTTTATCCACTAAATTTATTAAAAGTTTATCACAGAAGCATTAAAAAGTAAACTAAATTAAAGAAATTATAGACAGATTTGGAAATTTGTGTTAATATTCTCTTGGGTGATGTGGATGTTTATCAAAAGAAAACCAAATCCTGAAAAGAAGGTTACACTTGAAAATTATATCGGTTACACAGCTGTTGAAATTGCAAACAACTCTGCATTCTGTATAATGAGCTCATATCTTGCAATTTATTGCTCGGATATTCTTAAAATGCCCGGTGTGGTTATCAGTGCGATTATGATTTTTGCAAAAATATGGGATTGTATTGCGGACCCTATTATAGGTTCAATTGTTCAAAGAAGACCAATCGGAAAAAATGGCAAGTACAGACCGCTTTTCCATCTGGCAGGTTATCCTTTAGCACTTGTAATGGTCCTCACTTTTATCAAAATTTCTGATAATCTGGCATTCAATATATTCTGGATATCTTTTCTCTATATACTTTATGGTACTCTTTATACCTTCGTTGCGGTTCCTTTCGGCTCCCTTGCCAATATTATGACACAAAGGGAAGAAGAAAGAAGTTCACTTTCCGTGTGTCGTTCAATCGGTGGTGGCATAGGAATTTATCCCACATTGTTCTTCCCTGTTTTCGTTATGACAGCGGGTGCTGACAAAAATCAGATGAATCCCCAATATATGGCAATAGGAATGGCAATAGTAGGCTTTCTTATGTTTGCCTCATATTTCGGCGGATACAATTCCTTCACTGAAGAACCGGAATACGAGAGAGCCTTAAAACTTGACTCAAATCCTCAAAAAACCTCGCTTCCAGGCACTTTTAAGCGTGTTATAAAAAACAAGACCTTTGTAATTATGTGCTGTCTGACCAGTATAGTGTTGGCAACACAAATGTATACAAATACAGTTAGTATTTATATCTTCAAGGATTACTTCCATAACAGTGCGTTGAATACAATATATACATTAGCTACATATCTACCTATGATTGTGTTTATTCCTTTTTCAAACAAACTGATAACAGGCTTTGGCAAAAAGGAAACAAGCATAGTTGGACTATGTGTTTCGGTGATTTCAACCTTCCTGCTTTTTGTTCTTCCCATTGGCAAGGATGATGCCTGGCTGTTTATTGTGCTTTCAATACTTAACAGTCTTGGAGTTGGTTTTACCTCGCTTCAGACCTGGTCTTTCGCAGCGGATATTATTGACCACGATGAATGGGTAACAGGTGTCCGTGAGGAGGCTGCTGACTTTGCTTTCTTTACATTTATGAGAAAAATAGGACAGGCAATAGCATCCCTTGCACCTTGGATTGTAAGCCTTGTTGGTTATGACAGTCAGAAGGCAGGTTCGGGAGCCGGTCAGAGCGAAACAGTGCTTAATGGTATGTATAATGTAGCAACAATTATTCCATTTATTCTTCGTGTAGTTGTTCTTGTACTTATGATTTTATATCCGATGAGTAAGAAGACTATGGATAAGATGCATAGCGACCTTGAAGAAAGAAGAAATAAAACAGAAACAGCATAAAAATGATATGAACCCCAAAGGTGTCTAACTTTTGGGGTTCACTTCGCAAAGAGAGTTCTTTTTATATATTAAGTGTAGCAAGACCGCCTTCACTTGTTTCACGATATGCGGCGTGAATGTCCATACCGGTTTTTTTCATAGTTGTAATAACATTGTCCAGTGAGATTTTTCTTGTTTCGCTCAAGAAGCTTGCAAGGTTAACTGCGTTTATTGCTCTCATAGCGGCGACTGCATTTCTCTCGATACAGGGAATCTGCACAAGTCCGCAGATAGGGTCGCAGGTGAGTCCCAAATGATGCTCAATGGCAATTTCGGCAGAGTACTCAATCTTACCTCGTTTAAGACCAAAAAGTTCACCTAATGCAGCGGCAGCCATAGCACAAGCAGTGCCGATTTCTGCTTGGCAACCACATTCTGCACCTGATATTGATGCGTTTGTTTTAATGAGATTGCCGATAAGTCCGCCTGTTGCAAGTGCTTGTAAAATCTGACGGTCAGTAAAACCGTGCTTTAATTGCATATAGTAGAGGACGGCGGGTACAACACCTGAAGCACCACAAGTTGGTGCAGTAACAATTTTTCCGCCTGATGCATTCTGCTCACTTACTGCAAAGGCATAGGAACAAACTTCACGGTTTTCACGGGTTTCCGCACTTTCGCCGATATGCTCCATATTATAGAGATATTTTGCTTTTTTCTGCACTTCAAGTCCACCGGGTAGGATGCCTTCGTCTTCAATACCACGCTCAACAGCATCCTTCATAGTTTTCCAGACCTCTGCAAGGTAATCCCAGATATATTCGCCTTCAACCTCGTCAACATATTGCCAAAGTCGATATTTTTTCTCTTTGCAATATGCCTTGATGTCTTTAAAAGTGCTTAAACTATAAACGATTGGTTCTTTTGCGGATGAACTTCCCTCAAACTCAATTCGTCCGCCACCAACACTGAAAACACGGATAAAATCTGTCTGCTCACCGTTTTTATATGCATATAGTTCCATTGTGTTGGGATGTTCAATATCTGTTTTAAGATAATCAAATTCAACTTTACAAGGAATAGGGGAAAGGGTGCTTTCAACAACCGTGTCAGTGCAGTGTCCCTTGCCTGTTTTTGCAAGTGAGCCGTAGAGAATTGCTTTAAACTCATCTGCATCAGGATTATTTTGCTTAAAAAGCACACAAGCCTTTTCGGGTCCCATTGTATGAGAACTTGACGGTCCTCTGCCAATTCTGTAAAGCTGGTTTAAAGATTCCATTCCCATAAGTGCTTCTCTTTCAGTTTTTGGTTGTTCCGCTTCAAAGAAGACATCCATTGAAACACTAAAAAGCTTTGCCATTTTATAAAATTCTTCGGCAGACGGCACACTTTTGCCCTTTTCCCAAGAAATTACAGCTTCGGTGTCAGTGTTAACACGGTCAGCAAGTCCTGACTGTGACATTCCGTTTTTTTCACGGAGTTCAGTTATCTTTTTTGAATAAATATCCTTAATCATACTTTCACCTTTACTACAACTTTTCGGCAAGTCAGGGCGTCTTTAACGGCAACACCGGGACAATGCAAATCGTTTGGATAAAGCACCATAAAACTATTGGCAAAGAGCGTCAAAGGTTCAGTTTTACATTCGTAAAACCACACATCGTTTTCAGGCTTGGCTTCTGCTTCAACTTTTTCGCAGGAAATAGGTGCAACACCTATGATTTCTTCACCGTTTACCATAAATTGAATGTCAATATATTTCTTGTGTGCTTCGGAAATAGTTTTATTCGGGTCGGTATCATAAGTCTGCACCATATAAAAGATATTATCCCCATCTAATTCATATCTGCCCAAATCCATTTTAGAAAAATCTGTTTTTGAAAGGAATTCAAGTGCAGTGTAAACCCTACCAAGCCCCTCGTAATTCTTTATGTTTTCTAAAGTGTCAAAAATCATAATTCTCACCTTTTCAAAAAGTTCAGTTTACTTTTTCATTATATCATCACAGTAGCACATTTTCAAGGGAAAGAAAAAAGAAAAACTCCTATGTGAAATAGGAGTTTCAGTTTAATTTGTTTAACTATATTTCTTTGTGATTTCCTGCATTTCAGTCCATTTGCGTTCCATATCTCTTACCAATTCAAACTGTGTACGGCAACGGTCAAGATTGTGTTCAGGATAATCTATGTGGAAATAGATGTCACCATTAAGATAGTCAGTAAGGAAACGGATGCCACATTCATAGGTCATCATTTTAGCACCCATTGGAAGAAGTTCTTTTTCAAGGTTTGTCAAGGCATCCTTTGCACTGCCAAGATAACCCTTAACATAAGCTTCATAAAGTGAAAGGCTTAAAGTCACCTTTGAAAGGTCTTTTTCATCCTCTGCTGCTGTGTTTGCACCAAAACGGATACTGTCACCAAAGTCATAGAGTGAAAGACCCGGCATAACTGTGTCAAGGTCAATAATGCAGATACCTTTATTTGAAACATTGTCAAAAAGAATGTTGTTGAGTTTTGTATCATTGTGTGTAACTCTCAACGGAAGTTTTCCTTCATCAATCAAATCAACAAGAATATGAGTTTCTGCTTCATAACTTAATGCAAACTCAATTTCATCCTTGACATCATCAAGTCTGCCTGAACGATTTTCTTCAATGGCTTTTTTAAGGTTGTCAAATCTGGAAACAGTATTGTGGAATTTTTCAATAGTTTCAAAAAGAGTTGAACCGTCAAAGTCAGAAAGAAACTTTTGGAATTCGCCAAACGCAACACCTGCGTTGCAGAAAACCTGTTCATCGTCAATAGAGTTACAGGTGTAGACATCGTCTATGTACTTGTACACTCTCCAGCATTGATTTTTTTCGTCAATGAAGAAATACTTACCATCGTCACAGGGAAGGAATGTAAGTGTTCCACGGTCTGCCCAAGGAACGTTCAATTCTTCGTTCTTTTTACGAATGTGACTTGTAACGGCAACAATATTGCTCATAAGTTCAGAAGGCTTTTTAAAAGCTTCAGTATTTACCTTCTGAAGAACATATTTTGCAACTTCGCCATTTTCCTCGAAAATCAGAGTAAAGGTACTGTTAACATGACCATTATTGATTTTTTCATACCCTGTAAATGTTCCGTTAAGAGAGAACATTTTACAAATTTTTTCTAAGTCAAAAGGAAAATTTGACAAAAGAAACACCTCATTATCACAAAAATAAGGCTGACAATATGCCAGCGAATAGATTAAAACCACAATAATTATACATCTTTTGTCAAATTAAGTCAATATGCACTTTGCATAAGAGACGGTAGGTCCATTTTATTTAAAAATACCCTTTACATAAAGAGTGTTTTAATGTAAAATATACTAAATATGGTAAACGGAAAATTGTGTTTACCGTGGAGGTGTTTTATTATGGAACCAAAGTATAAAAGAGTACTCTTAAAAGTCAGTGGTGAAGTCCTTGCAGGAGATAAGAAGCATGGCTTTGATTTCGACACAGTAAATAGTGTTTGTTCTGCAGTAAAAGAAATGACGGACATGGGTGCAGAAATCGCTATCGTTGTTGGTGGCGGTAATTTCTGGAGAGGTCGTAGCAGTGGTGATATGGACAGAACAAGAGCAGACCATATCGGTATGCTTGCAACTGTTATGAACTCATTGGCACTTGCTGATTCACTTGAGCAGTTAGGCGTTATTGTAAGAGTTCAGACTGCTATTGAAATGAACAAAATCGCAGAGCCTTACATCAGCCATCGTGCAAAGCGTCATCTTGAAAAAGGCAGAGTTGTTATTTTTGGTTGCGGAACAGGTAACCCATTTTTCTCAACTGACACTGCAGCAGCTCTTCGTGCAGCAGAAATTGATGCTGACATTATTTTTAAGGCAACAAATGTTGACGGTGTTTACGATAAAGACCCGAATCGCTTTGACGATGCAATTAAATACGATGTTATTACCCATCAGGATATTTTAAGCAAGGGACTTGCAGTTATGGACAGCACAGCTGCTTCTCTTTGCCGTGATAATAAAATACCGCTTCTTGTTTTCAATCTTCAACAGCCTGAAAATATGATTAAGGCTCTTAAAGGCGAAACAGTCGGTACACTCGTTGTTGATGAGAAATAGTTTAAAAGGAGAAATATTATGAATAAAGTTTTTGACACAATGAAAGAAAAAATGAACAAGACAATCAATGCTCTTGAAAAGGAATTTGCAGGTATGAGAGCAGGTCGAGCAACTCCCGCAGTTCTTGACAAGATTTCAGTTGACTATTATGGTGTTCCAACACCAATTCAGCAGATGGCTGCTGTTTCAGTAAGCGAAGGCAGAGTGCTTGTTATTCAACCTTGGGATGTTTCAACAATCAACACAATTTCAAAGGCTATCCAGGCTTCTGACCTTGGTATTACTCCAATGAACGACGGCAAGGTTATTCGTCTTACATTCCCACCTCTCACAGAGGAACGCAGAAAGATGCTCTGTAAGGATGTAAGCAAAACTGCTGAAGAATCAAAGGTTGCAATCCGTTCAATCCGCCGTGATGCAATTGATAAAATTAAGACAATGAAGAAAAACAGCGAAATTACTGAAGATGACCAGAAGAATGCGGAAACAAAAATTCAGAAGATTACTGATGATTTTGTAAAGGAAATCGACACTATCGCTGATAAGAAAGAAAAAGAAATTATGGAGATATAAACAAATCAAGGGGCGGGTAATACCGCCTTGATTTGCTTATTTTTAGAATTATGGATAAGAAAAATATTCCTGAGTTTTCCGTTTTGCCTAAGCATATCGGCATTATTATGGATGGTAACGGCAGATGGGCAAAGCAGAGAAATTTACCAAGATATAAGGGACATATTGAGGGTGCAAAAACATTTAGAAAAATCGGTGAATTTGCAGCCGATGTGGGCGTTAAATGTTTGACTTTCTACGCTTTTTCAACTGAAAACTGGAAGCGTCCTCAGGAAGAGGTGGATGCAATTATGCAGCTCTTCCGTGAGTATCTTATTGAGGCAGACGAAAGAACGGAAGAAAACAAGGAAAAAGGTATCACTTTGCGTTTTATTGGTGACCGTACAGGAATTCCCGAGGATATTCAGGCTTTAATGGAGCATATTGAAAATGTAAGTAAATATGAAACCAAAGTTGTCTTGAACCTTGCCGTGAATTATGGTGGTCGTCACGAAATTACACAAGGTGTAAAGGATATTGCCCAAAGGGTGGCAGACGGTGAGATTTCTCCTGATGATATAACAGAAGAAATGATTTCACAGAGTCTTTACACAAAGAATCTTCCCGACCCGGATTTGATTATCAGACCAAGCGGTGAATACAGATTGTCAAACTTCTTAACTTGGCAGTCAGCATATTCAGAATTCTGGTTTTCAAATGTTTTGTGGCCTGACTTCACTGAAGAACATCTGTGTGAAGCGTTGAGGGAGTTTGAAAAACGCAACAGACGATTTGGTGGCGTTTGAGGATAGAAAAGAGGAAAAATATGGCTAAAAGATTAGTGTTTGGTCTTTTGTGGACGGTAATAGGAATATCTGCATTGTTTTTAATGCACACATGGATTTTTCTTGTTTTTGCCATGTTCTTATGCTTTATGGCGACCTATGAACTTAATCGTTCAATTGGTCTTAAAAATAAGCCCATAATGATTTTAAGTCTTATAGTTTCAACCGCTTTTCCGCTCTATTATGAGTACGGACACCTTTTAAGAGGTGTAGGCGGACTTAATCTGAAAACAGAATACCTCATTACTGCGTATGTTTTAGTTTTGTGCTTTTTGATGCTTCATAATCACGAAAATACAAAGTTTTCCGATGTTTCATTTGTAGTAATGTCCTCGCTTTTTGTACCATTCGCGTTTACAAGACTTATGTATTTCAGAGACATCAAATTGTATTATCCCGATAAAGGATATACGGATGCACACGGGATTTTCTTAATTCTTTTTATCCTTTTCTCTGCCTGTATGACGGACACTTGTGCATACTTTGCAGGAAGCTTTTTAGGAAAGCACAAGCTTTGTCCTAAAATCAGTCCTAAAAAGACTGTTGAGGGAGCAGTTGGTGGTGTAATAGGTTGCGTAATCGCAAATTTGATTCTCTATGCAGTTTATAACAATTTTATTTTCGAAAATCCTGTTAATAATTATGTGCCAATTGCTGTTGCATCCGTTATAACATCTGTTGTCGGTATGTGTGGTGACCTTACAGCGTCGCTCATTAAGCGAAACTACGGAATAAAGGATTTCGGAAATCTTATTCCGGGACACGGTGGAATTATGGACCGTTTTGACAGCATTATGTTTGTTTCTGCTGCTTTTTATGCAGTATTTAACATCTTCGAGGTGTCGATATAATGACAAAAAATTTAAGTATTTTAGGCTCAACCGGTTCAATCGGTACACAGAGTCTTGAAACAGCAAGAAAGTGCGGTTACTCTGTCTCCGCGCTTTCGGCGTATTCTAATGTAGATTTAATTGAAGAACAAATTCGTGAATTCAAGCCACAAGTTGCTGCGTTGGTCGACGAAAATGCTGCAAAAGAACTTAAAACTCGTGTGGCTGATATGGACATAAAAGTCCTTTCAGGAATTGAGGGTGTTTGCGAATGTGCAAGAATCCAAAGTGCAGATACAGTAATAAATTCCGTTGTTGGTATGGCAGGTCTTAAACCTACACTTTCAGCAATCGAGGCAAACAAGAAAATTGCTCTTGCAAATAAAGAAACTCTCGTTGCAGGCGGTTTGCTTGTTACAACAAAGGCCAAGGAAAAGGGAGTTGACATTTTGCCTGTTGACTCCGAACATTCTGCAATTTTTCAATGCTTACAAGGTCAACCTACAAATAAAGCGTTAAAGAGAATTATTCTTACTGCAAGTGGCGGACCGTTCTTTGGTAAAACTCGTGACGAATTGGAAAAGGTAACGGTTGCAGATGCACTCAAGCATCCAAATTGGAGTATGGGACAAAAAATAACCATTGACTCTGCCACTATGATGAATAAAGGGCTTGAACTTATTGAGGCAGTATGGCTTTTCTCGGTTCATCCGTCAAAAATCGAGATTGTTGTTCACAGGGAAAGTATAATCCATTCAGCAGTTGAGTATGATGATAATGCAGTAATTGCACAAATGGGACTTCCCGATATGAAAATTCCTATTCAGTATGCTCTCACATATCCTGAAAGAATAGAATCTCTTACAGGTGAGTTGGATTTAACAAAATTGGGTACACTTACATTTTATAAACCCGATTATGATACATTCCGTTGTATGGATATCTGTCGTGAGGCAATTACTCGTGGAGGACTTTATCCGGCATTTGCGAATTCTGCAAACGAGCAGGCAAACCTTATGTTCAGAAAAGGTGAAATCGGTTTCTTGCAGATTGCCGAGTTAGTTGAGAAAGTTATGAATGAAGCACCGAAAGTGGATACATACACGGTGGATGATGTTTATAATGCTGATATTGAGGCAAGAAATTTAGTTATTAAGTATTCAGGAAAGCAGTGATTTTTTGGAAATCTGGTCAAAGGTATGGCCCTTTTTAGTGGCAATATTATTCTTTGGACTTTTAATATCAATACACGAGTTAGGACATTTCACTTTTGCTAAACTTTTCAAAGTTAAGGTCAATGAGTTTGCACTTGGAATGGGACCTGCCATTTTCAAAAAGAAAAAAGGTGACACAACCTATGCTCTCCGTCTTTTACCCATTGGCGGATATGTGAGTATGGAGGGTGAGGACGAAGAAAGCACCGACGAAAATGCTTTCAATCGCAAAAAGGTCTGGCAGAAGTTTATAATTGTTGCAGCAGGTGCAATTATGAACTTGATTTTGGGTGTTGTAATTGTGGCAACAATTCTTTCAATGGACGATTTGATTGCCACAAATAAGATTCACAGCTTCAATGAGGGTGCAATCAGTCAACAAACAGGACTTAAAGAGAATGATGAAATCCTTTCCATTGACGGCAAAAAAGTATGGTCAGGAATGGATGTATCTTTTCTTATGACGAGAAGTGATGACGGCATTTTTGATATGACAGTCCGTCGTGATGGCGAAAAGGTTGAACTTAAGGATGTCACATTTAAAACCACTAAAGAAGGGGAATATACTCTTATTGAATATGATTTCATAATTGTGGGAGAAGAACCAAAAGTTTTAAATGTTATTGCAAATTCTTTTAAGCAGACAGCCTCTATGGCAAGGCTTGTATGGTTGAGTCTTTTTGATTTAGTGACAGGGCAATACGGATTGACTGATTTATCAGGACCTGTGGGAACAGTAAATATAATCGCTGATATGGCATCAAGTGCAACCGAGAGTAAAGAGGGCTTGATAGCAACTCTTAATATAATGGCGTTTATTACAATCAATATCGGTATTTTCAATCTTATGCCATTACCTGCTCTTGACGGTGGCAGGCTTTTCTTCCTGCTTATTGAGGGTATTCGCAGAAAACCCATAAAGCCAAAGTACGAAGGCTTTATCCACGGTGCAGGGCTTGTACTTTTGCTTCTTTTAATGTTGGTAGTAACTTTTAATGATATTGTGAATTTAATTAAAACATAAAGACGGTGGGATTTATGATAAAACGCAGAAAAAGCCGAGTTGTAACGGCAGGTAATGTAAAAATAGGTGGAAACAATCCAATTTCTGTTCAGTCAATGCTTAATGTTATAGCAGAGGATGCAGAGGGTAATGTGCGACAAGCTGTGGAGTTAGAAAAAGCAGGTTGTCAGATTATTCGTCTTACTGTGCCGAACAAAGAGGCAGTCAATACATTATATGCGGTGAAAAACGCAGTGAAAATACCCGTTGTTGCGGATATTCATTTTGACTATCGCTGTGCTTTGGAAAGCGTTGCAGCGGGGGTGGATAAAATCAGAATTAACCCCGGTAATATCGGTGATGACGAAAAAGTAAGAGCAGTTGCAAATGCTTGCAGACTTCACAATGTTCCAATTCGTATTGGTGTAAATTCAGGCTCGCTTGAAAAAAATTTACTCAGCAAGTATGGTTCACCAACACCTGAGGCAATG
>JAZSBY010000025.1:0-18351 GCA_045602655.1 Candidatus Fimenecus sp.
ATAAGAAACCAGAAACCTGTTACTGAATTTGAAGATGGTTACACAGGCGATACATATTGTAAAGATTGTGACGAACTTCTTGAAAAAGGTAATGTAATTCCTGCAACACACCAACACGACTACAATGAAGAAAACTGGAAATCTGACGATGATAATCACTGGCACGAATGTGACTGTGGTGACAAGAAAGATGTTGCTGAACACAACTTTATAGATAATCATTGTGTTTGTGGTAAAGAAATAGAAGAAGATGACGAAAAGCCGGACGACGGCAATAAACCGGATGATGGCAACAAACCAGATGATGGCAATAAACCAGATGATGGTAATAAACCGGACGACGGTAACAAACCGGATGACGGCAACAAACCGGATGACGGCAACAAACCGGACGACGGCAATAAACCGGACGACGGCAATAAACCGGACGACGGCAATAAACCGGACGATGGCAACAAACCGGATGATGGTAATAAACCGGATGATGGTAATAAACCGGATGACGGCAATAAACCGGACGATGGCAACAAACCGGATGACGGTGAAAAACCGGATGACGGCAATAAACCGGATGACGGCAACAAACCGGACGATGGCGAAAAACCAGACGATGGCAATAAGCCAGATGACGGCAATAAGCCCGACGACGGTGAAAAACCGGGTGATGGCAATAAACCAGACGATGGCAATAAACCAGACGATGGCAACAAACCGGATGATGGTGAAAAGCCAGACAGCGGAGAGTCCAACATTACAGAGCAAGATAAAGCTCCAAACACAGATGCTGATTCTAATATTGAATTACATATCGCTCTGTTACTTTTGAGTGCTATAGGAATCGTGCTTATTACCTATCGCAAAAAAGAATATGAAATAGCATAGTTTTAAAACCTTACAAGGTTCAACACCCTGCTTAAGATGGTACTAAATCTTTAATTTAACGCCCTCTTTTGCAGGGTGTTTTTTTTACACTCTTATGAAATCTATACTTAATTATTTCAATATTGATTTTCTTAACAATAAGTGTTATAATTGTTAATAACATATTAGAGTAATAGGATGTGGTATTATGGCATTTTCAGATTTAGGTATTTTGCTTGGTGATGTTACTCTTTTTGAAGTAAATCAGGCAACAAAAGTTCCAATGAAGGCACAGGAAAAGACTCTCAAAAAGATTTTAAAGAGAAACAAAAACTGTGAACTTGGTAAAAAGTATAATTTCAGCGATATCAAAACTATTGAGGACTATCAAAAAATGGTCCCTCTTTCGACTTATGACGACTATGCACCTTATGTTGACAGAATGGTTAAAAATAAAGAAAATAACCTTATGTTCAGTGGTTGGAATGTTCGTTACTGTTCTTCTTCAGGTAGTGTTGGCAAACCAAAAATTCTTCCAAAGAGTGTAAAAGACCTTTGGACTATGCAATGTGTTGGTTTTTCAGGTACTGTTGCAACATCTGCACATTACCTTAAAAAATACAAAAACAAGAAAATGCCTGCACAGATGGGTCCTCTTGTACTTATTCTTACAGGTCATCCACTTGAAGATGGAAAAATGTGTAATGGTGCTGCTCAGATTCCGCTTTTATATCTTCTTCCTATTACTCGTTTTTTCTGTACTTCTCCTAATTCCTTACTTGTTCCTGAACACGAGGAATTACTTGACACATCATACCTTCAGCTTCGTTTTGCACTTGAAAACAGCAAGGTAAGTTACATAGGCTCTCTTGTTATCACACTTGTTACAACTATGTTTGACTACCTTAAAGAGAACTGGGAAATGCTTTGTGATGACATTGAAAAAGGTATAATCAACCCAAACATCAAGATTACCCCGGAATACAGGGCTGAATACGAAAAGAAATTTAAGCCAAATCCAAAAAGGGCAGCTGAACTCCGTAAGGAATTCCAGAAAGGCTTTGATGACCCGATAGCACCAAGAATCTGGCCAAAACTTACCTGGGCTTATGGTATGGTTGGTTCAAACCTTAAAGTTTATGTTGAAAAGCTTCGCAAATACATCGGTGACGATGTGCCGATTCACGGTATGGGATTTGCTGCTGCTGAAGGTTTCTTTGCTATGGCAACAAAACTCGATTGTCATGACGGTGTCCTTCTTCCTCACACTCTCTTTTATGAATTTTTACCAATAAATGATGACGAAGAAGATGTTGATGATACAAAGGCGTTGCTTATCGACCAGCTTGAAATCGGCAAAAAATATGAACTTGTTGTTTCTAACTTCTCAGGTCTTTACAGATACCGTATGGAAGATGTTGTTCAGGTTACAGGTATCCACAACAACACTCCAACTATTGAATTCCTTTACAGAAGAAACCTTGGTATGAACCTTGCAAACGAAAAAACAACAACTGAGATGGTTGATATGGCTGCAAAACAGACAGCGGACGAAATGGGCAACGAATTTGTCGGTCACAGCCTTTATGCTGACTACTCAACTAACCCGCCAAGATACTGTATGCTCGCAGAAGCAGTTAACCCTGTTACTGAAGAAGAAAGACAGCGTTATATTGATATTCTTGATGAAAAATTCAAGGCATTCAACGAAAAATACTACAAGTATCGTCGTTGGGGTATGATTAACAGACCTGAGGTTCTCTTCCTTAAAGAAAAGACATATTGGGATTACAGAGAATATCTCCGTTCAAAGGGTAAGGTTCTTAATCAGGTTAAACCTGTTACAATTATCAATAGTGAAGAAAGATGTGAATTTTTCTTCTCACATGTAGCAACGGAAACTGAACTTCCATACAAACCAAAATCTATGAAATGATTATTTCGAGGTATGTGAAATGAAAAAAGTATTATCATTGGTTCTCTCTGTGGTATTAGCGTTATTTGCCATTGTTGGTACTGTCCCATTTGCACTTGCTTCACCTGATGGAACAGAAATTCCGGTTGTTCATGTTGTTGGAACCGGTTGTCACATCATCCGCACAAATGAAAATGGTGAAACGGAAAAGCTTTACCCCTTATCAATCCCTGAAGGATATATTGAGGAAAAAGCAAAAGTTTTCCTTCCTGTATTTGCAAAAGCATTCTTCACACAAGAATGGGATGAGTTCTGTGATGTTCTTTATGAATGTGTATCCCCTATTTTCAGCAAAATGGCTCTTGATAAAAATGGTGAAGCATCTGATGGCAGCCATGTAGATGTTACGTGGTCAAAAGAAGAAATTGCCGCTGCAGCTGCTGACGGAAATTACAGTGCAACTGATTTTATGTTCAGTTACGACTGGCGTGTTGACCCATTTGAAACAGCTGACAAACTTCACGAATATGTTGAAGCTGTTATGGAGGTTACAGGCTCTGATAAAGTAGCCCTTTATGGTCGTTGCCTTGGCTCAAATATCATTTCTGCATACATGTATGAATACGGCAGCAACGGGCATATTTCAGATGTTATCCATTATGCAAGTGCTGCCTACGGTGCTACTCCGTGTAGCAAGATGTTTACAGGTGAACTTTATCTTCACGCAGATGCTATTGAGAATTTTGTATATGACATCGATTTAGGTCTTGGAGATTTAGTTAAAGAACTTATTCAGTCCCTTGTTACTCTTATGAACTACACATACGGAACTGACCTTCTCAGCTGGGCTGTAAATAACGTTGTTGAAGATATTTATCTCGATATTTTCCCAAGAATTATGGTTGAAAGCTACGGCACTTTCCCTGCTTACTGGACAATGGTCTCTGAAGAGGATTATGACCGTGCTATGGAAACTGTATTCTATGGCAAGGACCTCAATGAATATGCAGGCCTTATTGAGAAAATCGAATATTACCGCAACAATGTGCGTATTCCATTTGAGGAAAATGCAGAAGCACAGATGGCACAGGGAATTGAATTTTCAAATATTGTTAAATATGGTTACACAAACTATCCCATTTCTAAAAACGCAGACGAACTTGCTGACGGAATGGTTACTGTTCGTGAAAGTTCTTTCGGAGCAACAGCATCCAACACTGAAGATACACTTTCTTTATGTTATCTTCTGAGGGCATATATGTCAGGTAATTATAAGTACATTTCACCTGACCGTCAAATTGATGCCTCAACCGGTTTTTCACGAGATACAACATGGTATATCAAAAATCTTGAACATACCGATTTTCCAAGTTGTGTAAACGGTCTTGTAAGCGATATTGTCAACAATAAGGATTTCAATATAGAAAGTAATCCTGAATATCCTCAATATCTTGTTTACGATAAGGATGCTAATTCTCTTTCTCCAATGACTGAAGAGAATATGAACACTACTGAACGGTATGAAACATCATTCCTTGATGCGTTATTTACTTTTGTAGAATCCGTATATGGCTTGCTTGCTGAAGAAGAATAAAATTATTCTCTAATACATAAGGACGGTAAGTTTTCTTACCGTCTTTATTTTTTTACTTTATCTTGCATTTTTTTCAAATTAGATATAAAATCAAGGTATAAGAATCAGGTTAAGAGGTGTATTAAATGAAAAAGAAATCTTTGATTATTATTTCTGCTCTTATTGGTGTAATTGGAATTGGTATTATTTTTGGTGTTGCAATTCCAAAGTTAGAATATGCAACTGACTCTGCAGATACTGAAGATTTATTCAGACAAAATGTTGCTTCAGTTAGTTATGAAAACACCATTGAAACTGCAATTCCACAGACCAAGCTTTACGATATGGTTAAAAATCATTTTAACTCCCCTCTCGCTGAAGGCAAGACTGTGAAAAAGGCAATAATAATTGGTTATGACGGTTGCCGTGCAGATGTACTCAAAGAAATGCAATATGAAAAGAGTGGAGTTTTTGATATAATTAACAATGGTGGTTCAATCAACCTTGCATATTGTGGTGGTGTAAATTATCCTGCAAAAAACACCCAGGATACATCCACTGCTCCGGGTTGGTGCTCAATTCTCACAGGTGTTTGGGCTGATAAGCACGGAATTACTGCAAACGATATTACCAAATCACTCGAACACAAAACACTCCTTACAACACTTGTGGAAGATAAGGTTATTGAAAACTCTGCTTTTATCACAAAATGGAAAGGACATTTTGACAGAAAAAATGCAACCTATCTCCTTGAAAAAGAATACTGTGAAAAGAACAATCTTGATGTTGCATTCCAAAGGTGCAAGAATGATGAGGCATCTCACGAATACACAATGAATGAAATAGGTAAAAAAGATTGTGCTGATTTTATTTTTGTTATTTATGAGCCAACTGACAGTACAGGTCATAATTACGGTTTTTCAATTAACAATCCAAGATATAAAGAAGCATTCAAAACTGCTGACCTTTACGGAATGGAAGCAATTGAAGCAATTAAGTCAAGAGAAACCTATGAAACAGAAGATTGGCTTATTATTATAACATCCGACCATGGTGGAATAGGTACTGAACACGGTGATGCAAGCGTACAAGAAAGAATGACTTTTATTGTAGCAAATAAAGAGTTTTAAACATTGGTGATTTTATGCAGAATTTGACATTTGAGCAATTTAATAACGCTGAATTTAAGTTATTTGAGGGTAATCCGATAATTAAAAATCCCCTTAATAGTTTTGTTGTTGCCGACCCCAGTGTGCTGACGCCTGATGTGTCCCACGACAAAAAATGGCATTTATTCTGTCACACATTTTTCGGCGTTTACAGATACGAGAGTATTGACGGAATAAACTTTAAAAGCAAGGGAAAAATAGTCAATCGTGCTATGCGTCCAAACATCAATTACATTGACGGTACATATTATCTGTTTTTTGAAAGAACAAGACCTGTGATTTTTAATCTTCTGAGCCTTGTAGGTGCAAAGTGGAAATCAGAAATCTACTGTGTGACCTCAAAAAATCTTAACGATTGGTCGGAGCCGTTTTTAGTGATTGGCAAGACTCGTGATTATGAAGAGTGTGACTACGGAATTGCTATTTCAAATCCGTTTTTAACAAATATTGATGACAAATATCGTTTATACTACTCTTGCGGACAAACTTTTATTAAAGATTGCGGTTTCTGTGAACCGACACATATAAGTTACGCAGAAAGTAAAAGCATTACCAGTGGCTATGTTTCAAGAGAAAAGCCCATAATAAGTCCTGATAAGAATATAGAATATCTTAATCTTTGTTCCGGTTGTTTAAAGGTATATAAACTCCAAGATTGTTACATCGGTTTGCAAAACGGACTTTTTGAAAAGAATGGAAAAAGTCATTCGGCAATTATGCTTTTAAAGTCACAAGATGGTGTAAATTTTGAGTTCCAAAAGCCGTTTTTAGTGCCACAAAAATGTGGTGATAACGATTGGATGGCACAATATGTTTATGCTTGCTGCCTCACATATTACAATGGTAAATTAAGACTATATTTCAACGCAAGAAACGTATCAAATAATCTTACGGGCAGAGAATGCATCGGATTTTATGAGGCAGAAATTGAATAAGTGCAAAATAGCAAGGTTTGTTAGCCTTGCTATTTTTATTTGACCAACTGAGAGTTTGTCTATTTCTCCCCCCTTCCGTCACTCGCTATGCTCGTGCCACCTTCCCCTCCAGGGGGCAGGCTATGTTGGACTCCACCATTGAAAGGGAGCTGGATTGCCATAGGCAAGACTGAGGGGGTATTTTGAAATCAAATCATCCGGACAAATTCAAATTAAACAAGTTAATTTTGAAATACAAAAGCTATTGACAAATGGTTACTACAAGTGTAGTATATAAGTAGATACTACACTTGTAGGAGGGAGTATTATGAACTTATCAGAAAGAGAATGGACTGTACTTAATGTACTTTGGGAAACTGATGGTGCAGAATTGGGCGAAATTGTGAGTAAACTTTACCCACAAACCAAATGGAACCGTAATACGGTTCTCACATACCTTACACGAATGGAAACAAAAGGTTTAGTTTCCATCAACAAGGACACCTCGCCCCACCTTTATTGTGCTACTATTGACCGAGAAAGCTGTCAACAGAAAGAAAGACAAAGTTTTCTCAACCGCGTTTACAGTGGCTCAACAAGTGATTTAATTGCGGCTTTTTTAAAGGAAGAACGCATTTCACAGGAGGAAATTGATAGTCTGCGAAAAATTCTTGACAATATGGAGGTGTAATTATGTTTGATATATGGGGATTTCTTTTACAAACCCTTAACATTTCAGGTGTTGCTGTTTTGCTCTTGATTATTAAAGCACTTTTAAAGGATAAATTACCTCCAAAATGGCATTTTTCCGTATGGAGTATTCTCGGAATTATGGTTTTATTCCCTGCGGGAGTATTTGGCAGATATTCACTTTTTAATTGGCAGACAGTTGTTGAGTTTATAAAGTTTCTTGTAAAGGATTACAGTTTTTCACAAGTGTTGTTCCCCTTCCCTGTTATAAAAACTGTTCCGCACACCGTTGCAGAGTGGATTTTCTTCGTTTATGTTGCAGGCGTTATTATAAGTCTTCTTATATACCTTATATCGTATATCCGGCTTCGCCTTATTTTGCGTAAAGGCAACACACCTGATATCGAATTGATTTCAGTTGTTAATACTATTGCACACAACCACAAACTCAAGCCCTGCAGAATTGTTGTAGTTTCCGGTCTTCCAAGTGCCTTTGTATGCGGTGTGATTCGTCCTGTTCTTGTTATTCCTGACAGTCAGCCTGATGAAAAAATTATTCTTCACGAGCTTTTTCACCTTAAAAATAAGGATACTTTATGGAGCATTGTAATATGCCTTTTGCGTTGTCTTCATTGGTGCAATCCTTTGATAACATACTGTGCAAATCTTGCAATTAACGATATGGAATCCCGCTGTGACCAGTTTGTTCTTGAACAGCTTGAGGGTGAGGAACGCAGGGATTACGGTAAAATTTTGCTTTCAATGTCCAATGAACGCTTTGCCAAGACTCCGGGTAGCACCTGTATAAATAATGGTGGCAAAAATATTCGTGATAGAATTGAGGCTATCGCACGATTCAAGCAATATCCCGTTGGAATGGGTTTAGTGTCAAGCTGTGTTATTATTGCACTTGCCTGTTCGCTGATAATTGGTGTTCAGGCGGTAAATATTCCTGAATCATACAAAAATGATTATTGGTCAATGGCTTCTGCTAAAAGTTCATATTGTACAACCTATGCGGGGGCAATTGACACTTATGCCAAAGCGGTAATTGCTGAAAGCAACAACTACAGAATAATGTGTGCTCCTGAGAATATACAAGCTGACCTTATTCAGTTAACCGACAGTAAATGGGATAACGGACTCAGCGGTTATGCTGAATCTTCAAATTACTATATTTACAATATTGAGGTTGTTGATAAGAATATATATGAAGGTGTTCTCGTATTAAAGCTTGTCAATAAGCCTGACAATATGGAACGGGAATCAGAAGAGAGTTTCTTTGTTGCATACCAAAGAATTCGTGTTTGTAAAGAAAAAGGCAGATGGGTTACAATACCATTGGAGGAATTCCAATATGCGGAAACAACTGATGAGTGGCTTCACTACGGTTGCAATAAATTACCTGCCACAACCTATACAGGAACACAAAAGAATTATAAAATAGATATTATCTTCCAGACTATTTATATAATTGATAACCAAACAGAAATTACAAATGGCGGTGATTTTTCGTCACTTTTCGCACCTGCCTGGAGATTTAACAGTCAGCCAATTCTCAATGCTAAGTTCAGCAAGGTATATGATAATCACGAATCCTCTTTAACGCATCTTGGTACTCAGGAAGAAAGAGATACAGTTAACAGAATTGGTGTTTCGGTTGCATCTGTTTATCCCGGTCAGGAAAGACCTGACGAGTTAAAGCCTGCTATCGGTTGTCAGAATATCCATTCCTCAAGCAGTGACGGTACCATTTTTTCTACAACAAGTGTTGAGCCCGGTTGGGGACCCACAGTACAATTATCAGGTGGCGGAGGCGGAGGAACATTCTCACATTTGCTCAGTGTTAATACTCCTGAATACTATGTTGCAGATTTGTATATAAATAACGAGTTATATGCCCAATTGGATTTACATTTGCAAGAGGAGGAACAGAAATGACTGATTACGGAAAAATATATGCTGGAATTACAAAAGCCATTTGGGGATATTTCTTCCTGTATTTTGACATTAACCTCGGCACAGTATCAATTCTCCCTTCCTTTGTGGGATATATTCTGTTCCTAAAAGCAATTGACCTGTTGAAGGAGGAAGAACGAGAGCTTTCTCTTTTAAAAACATTGGGTTATATTTTAACAGTATGGGATGCAATTGAATGGTTGGCAAAATGTGTCAGTTATAGTTTTGAAGGTCAATGGCAATTCGTCACGCTTATTGTGGCATTGATAAATATGTATTTCCACTTCCAATTTATTACTAATATTGCAACTATTGCCAAAAAGCATCAAGCTGAGGGATGCGAATATAATAAAAAACTACTCACCTGCAGAACGATACAGACCTTAATGCTGACAGTATTTATAGTTATTACAAGGTTTAATTTTATTCTTGAAGAAATATGGGTTTATGTTTCGTTTGCTCTTGCAATAATTTATATAATCGTCTGCATTTATATAATGGCAACATTAAACGGATTAAGAAAAAATCTGAAGACAGAAGATATTGTTTTGGAAGTAATTACTGAGGAAAGCAATAGCGAGGATACAGATACATAATCATCAAAACAGCGATAAGAAAATTCTTGTCGCTGTTTTTATTGACAAACTCTTTTTTTAATGATAAATTGAAACAAGGAGTGATGTGCTGTGAAAAAAGGTAAAAAAGCATTAAAAGTTATCGGTTCGGTTGCTTTAGCTGTAGTGGTTGGTGCCGGAATCTGGCAGGTAGTTGTACATCAGCAATCAAAAAAATATAATATGATTACTCTTGATACAAGTAATGTCCCCTCCCCTGTTACCTCACCTATCAAGGAAGATGACATTCAGCTGAGTGAAGTTAAAATGCACTATGCAGTTTATGGCGAAAAAGGGCATCCTTTGATTCTTGTACACGGTAACGGAGGTAGTCAGGATTCTCTTAAAGAAGCTGCAACATATCTTGCAAACGATTACACTGTTTATGTGATTGAAAGTCGTTGTCACGGGCAAAGCAGCGACCCGGGTGTTATTTCGTATGATTTAATGGCAAAGGATATTAAGGAATTCATTGAATTGATGAATTTAGAAAAGCCTTATCTTATGGGACACAGCGACGGTGGAATAAACGCTCTTACGGTGGCTTATACATACCCTGATTTGCTTGGTGGCTTCATTTCTTGCGGTGCTAACACAACACCTGATACTTTTAAGCCATATTTTACGATTGGTGTTAAGGTAAATGACATTTTTAATCCAAACAAATTAAATGATATGATGCTTACACAACCGCAGATTAACAAGGAATTACTTTCTCGTATCACCTGCCCTGCATACATTGTTGCAGGAGAGTATGATATTATGTGGTTGTCTGATTCTGTGCTTATTCACGAGAGTATCAAAAACAGTAAAATAACAATAATAAAAGGTGGAAATCACTCATCTTATATTTCTCAGGACGGCAAACAAGCCTATGTATTGGCACGCGATTTTTTCAGTTCAATTGAACAATAATTTCAGAGGGTAGTTACTACCCTCTTTTTTCATCAGATTGTGAATGTGTGTACATTATGTATGTTTCCTATTGTGTTTTATTTTGTTTTATGATTAAATAAATATATTAAAAATATAAGGGGATTTTGTTATGAGAAAAAGTAAAAGAATAATTGCTGCATTATTGGTAGTTGTTATGCTCTTATCTTGTCTGCCACTATCTTCTATGGCAGTCAGTGGCAATGTACCTGCCGATATTATTGCTATGTCAAGTCAGGTGGCAGTTGAACTTGAACAGGAAGGCATTGTTCTTCTTGAAAATGAAGATAATGTTTTGCCTCTTGGTGACAAAAAGGTAAATATCTTCGGAGCAGGTTCCGTTGTTCCTTTCTTAGGTGGTGCAGGTTCAGGTGCTATTACAACTGATGACCCTGTAACATTCTACGAGGCACTTGATGAAAATGGTATTAACTACAACCCTGAACTTCGTGAGCTTTACGAAACAGAATGCAGCGGAAATGAAACTCCAAAAACAGGTAACACCGTTATAAACAATCTTCTTCAATTAGTTCTTGCAAAGAATTCTCTTGAAGAAATGGTTTGTGATAAGCTTACTGACGAAATTATGCAGAATGCAGTCGCTTTTTCTGACACTGCAATAATTATGATAAGCCGTACAAGCAGGGAAACTGCAGATATTCCTGAAGATGTTCTTAAACTCAGTGAAGAAGAACAGAAACTTGTTGAAAAAGTAACATCATCATTTAAAAATGTTATTGTTCTCTTTAACACAGGTAATGTTATGGAAATGGGTTGGCTCCATGAATATGAAAGCATTAAGGCTGCTGCTATGGTATGGATTCCCGGTGAATTCGGTATGAGAGCAGTTGCACAGATGCTCACAGGTGAAGTTAATCCTTCAGGCAGACTTACTGATACAATTTCTTATAAAATCAGCGACCATCCTTCAAGTGAGTGCTTTGGCACACACGAATATGACGGTGGCGGATACTATGTAGAGTATCTTGAAGGTATTTATATAGGTTATCGTTACTTTGAAACATTTGCAAAAGACAAGGTTCAATATCCCTTCGGATATGGTCTTTCATACACACAGTTTGAAAAAGAACTTATTTCTTATGACATTGGTAATGGAATAATAACTGCAAATGTTAAGGTTACAAATGTAGGTAGTGTTAGCGGTAAAGATGTTATCCAGATTTATTATAGTGCCCCCTACTATGAAGGTGGAATTGAAAAGAGTGCTATCTGTTTAGGTGGATATAGTAAAACTGATATGCTTGCACCAAGAGAAAGTGAAATTGTTAAGGTTGAAATCAAAATTAGTGATATGATGTCCTATGACAAGGATAATCTTGAAGCCTGGATTCTCGAAAAAGGTAACTACGAAATTATCCTTGGTGAAAATGTTCGTGAACACATCGATTCATTTACATATACGGTTGAAAATGATGTTGTAGTTAAATATGACTCTGTTTCAGGAAACGAAATCAAGAATCTTTTCGATTTTGCATACAGTGATTTTACAATTCTTTCAAGAAACGACCTTGAAGGCACATATCCGGAAGCAAGAGTGCTTACTGCTACGGATGAAATTTTAAATCCTGACCAACTCCCTGCACCGACAACAGTTGGGGAAGTTCCAAAAATGGGAGTTGAATACGAAACACCGATTATGCTTCAGGATGTCTATGAAAACCCTGAACTTATGGACAAATTCCTTGACCAATTAACTCTTGATGAAATGATTCTCCTTGTTTGTCATAGTGGTTATGAAACTCAAGGCATTGACAGACTCGGTGTTCCGAAAACTTATGATAACGACGGTCCGTCCTGCGTTAAGGGTGCTCACGGTCAGACATATTTTGATTGTGGTACTGCTTATCCTTGTGCTACTGCCATTGCTTGTACTTGGAACGATGAACTTGCGTTTAAGATGGGTGAAAGTGCCGGCATTGAAGCGGATGCTATGGAAACAGACATCTGGTATGCACCGGGTGCTAATATTCACAGAAACCCTATGGGTGGCAGAAACTTTGAATATTTCTCTGAGGACCCGCTTGTAGCAGGAAGAATGTCAGCAGGCATTGTTGCAGGTGCTAAATCAAAGGGACTTATTACAACAATCAAGCATTTTGTTTTGAATGAGCAAGAGTCCCACCGTAACGGTATTTTTACTTGGGCTGATGAACAAACTATGCGTGAAATCTATTTGAAGGCATTTGAAATTCCTGTAAAAACTGCCGGTTGTGACGGAATTATGTCTGCTTACAACAGAATTGGTACTGATTGGTGTGGCGGATGCTCTGAACTTCTTAATGACCTTTTAAGAACTGAATGGGGATACACAGGCTATGTTGTTTCTGACTATTCAAGCAATATGACAGGTTCAGGATACATGAGTCCTGTTGTTGGCGTTTATAACGGTAACGACACAATGCTTACGGGACTTTGGCTTATCAGTATGCCTTCCCATATTATTGAAATGCAAAAGGCATATAAAAATGACCCTATTGGCTTTGGTATTGTTCTTCGTGAGGCTTGCAGAAACATTATGAATGTAAAGATGAAGACAAAAGCATTCCTTGAACCAAGTGAGGATGCGCCTTATCTTACAGACCTTTTCATTAAACCTGACGAATGGGAATTTGATAGCCCGTACACAATTTCCAATGTGGTATATCTCTTTAAAAATGTTGTGAATGCAATGATTCTTGTTGTAAGAATTATTATGTAACAGAATTTGGGACGGTAGAAAAAACTACCGTCCTTTATTTTGCTCTTGAATTTGTTTTTAAAAGAGTATATAATATTTGATAAAATTATAACAATTTCGAAGGGGTTATTTTTATGGCAAGATATGCAATTTACGGTGCAGGCTCTTTAGGTACTGTACTCGGTGCATTTATTACAAAAAACGGTGGCGAAGTTGACCTTATTAACAGAAACAAAGCACATGTTGAAGCTCTTAACACAAAGGGTGCAAAGATTATCGGCACAGTTGATATGACAGTACCTGTTAAAGCTATTACTCCTGACAGGATGGAAGGCAAATATGATGTTATTGTGCTTCTTACAAAGCAGTTATTTAACAAAGAAGTCGTAACTATGCTTAAAGATTATCTTACTGATGATGGTGTTGTAGTTACATTACAGAATGGTATTCCCGAACCGGGCATCGCTGAAATTATCGGCACAGAACACACAATGGGATGTGCAGTTGAATGGGGTGCTGCACTTATAGAACCCGGTGTTTGTGAACTTACAAGCGACAAGGATTCACTCTCATTCCACATGGGTAAAATGGAAGGTATTACAGACGCACAGTTTAAAAAGGTTAAAGATTTACTGGAAATGATGTGTCCCGTACATGAAGAAGAAAACCTTATGGGTGCTCGTTGGTCAAAATTACTTATCAACTCCACATTTTCAGGTCTTGGTACAGTTGTCGGTGGTGTTTTCGGTGATGTTACAGAAGATAAGGATGCTCAAAAGGTCGCCGTTCGTTGTATGAAGGAAATTATTGATGTTGGTCACGCATCAGGTGTACAATTTGCACCTGTTCAAGGCAAGAATATTGTTGGTCTTTTCTACTGGAAAGGTGCATTAAAGAGAGCCTTTGCTTGTTTCTTACTCCCTATCGCATTAAAGAAGCACAGAGATATTGAGCCATCAATGCTTCAGGATTTAAAAAAGAATAAACCTTGCGAGGTTGATGCTATCAACGGAGTTGTTTGTGACTTTGGCAGAAAACATAATGTTAAGACACCGATAAATGACAGAATCGTTGAGATTATCAAGAAAATTCAGAATGGTGAACTGAAAGCTGAAAAGAAGAATATTCACCTTTTTGATGACCTTCTTTGATTTAAAAACCACATATTTGAATCCCGTAGATTTGGCTACGGGATTTTTGTTTATTTATGTAATTTCAACATAAAACGAGTGATAAATTTTACTATTGAAATGTGCTTGTAATATTGATTTTACAAATAATTTCATATATAATATTTATTGTATGTTTTTGGATGGACAAAAATACTGATTATAAGGTAGTTGAAAACTATTTATGGACTTATCAAAGAAAAATATTAAGAAAATTCTTGGAATTATAACTTTCGGAATTGTCCTTTTTGCACTTTCACAAAATCTATCATCAGTCGGTGCATTTTTTAAAGGTGTTTTGGTGATTTGTGCTCCACTGATTGTGGGCTTTTGCCTTGCGTTTATTCTCAACATTCCTATGAATGTACTTGAAAATAAAATATTCAAGGGTATGAAAACAAGTAAAAAGAAAATTGTTAATAAAATGCTTCGTCCGTTAAGTCTTATTTCTACAATCGTGCTAATGTTAGGCTTTGTTGTTTTATTGCTTTTCATTATTATACCGCAGTTGCATAATTCCATTATGCTGATAATTGAGAGAATCCCCATTTACTACGAAAGCTTTGTTGAATGGGTTGACAATTTGATTGTTCGTTTTGGACTTGATATAAGCACGGAGGTATTGCACAATCCTAAAATAAATATTGATATGATTGCTGCTATGGCAGAAAAAGTGTTTACATTTGAAGCAACAAACGATATTTTAAGCACTACGGTCGGTGTTACATCATCGGTAATCTCGGGAATTGCAAATTTTGCTGTCGGCTTTATTATTGCAATATACATTCTTGCTGAAAAAGAAAAAATCGGCAGTTTTACAAACAGAATTTTAACAAAAATAATGCCTGAAAAAGTTCATAATAAAACTCTTGAGGTTTGTTCGGTTGCTTCAAGTTCATTTTCAAGTTTTATCACAGGTCAGTTTACAGATGCCTTTATTCTTGCAATTCTTTGCTTTATAGGAATGAGTATTTTCCGTTTTCCGAATGCTGCTGTTATTTCTGTAATAATCGGCATAACTGCTCTTATTCCTGTTATAGGACCACTGATTGGTGAATTTATCGGTTGTTTTATAATCTTTATGGAAAGTCCTTTAAAGGCTTTGTTATTCCTTATTTTTGTCCTTATTCTTCAAGCAATTGACAACAACTTTATTTATCCAAAAATTGTTGGTAAATCAGTAGGACTTCCCGGTATTCTTGTTCTTTTGGCAGTTGTTATAGGCGGTAATGTAGGTGGCATTTTGGGAATTCTTTTAGGAGTGCCAACTGCTTCTGCAATATATGCACTTGTTGTTGCTTGGCTGAACAGCAAAAATGAAACTGTTGTGGCGGAAGATGAAAGTGCAGAAACTGATTCTGCTGAAACAAATGAAAACTAAGTAAATGTTTATATAAATGTGTAGGTGTATTTTATGCGTAAATTAGGTTTTGATAACGACCAGTATCTTCGTTTACAATCAGAACATATTAAAGAAAGAATCAGCAAATTCGGTGGCAAACTCTACCTTGAATTTGGCGGTAAAATCTTTGATGATTACCACGCTGCAAGAGTTTTACCCGGATTTAAGCCTGACAGCAAAATGAAGATGCTTTTGCAACTTAAAGATGATGCAGAAATCATTATTGCAATTTGTGCAAAGGATATTGAAAAGAATAAAATTCGTAGTGACCTTGGAATTACTTATGACCTTGATGTACTTCGTTTGATTGACATTTATCACGGATTTGGTCTTTTTGTTGGTGGTGTAGTGCTTACTCAATATTCAAACCAACCTTCAGTTATTGCCTTTGAACAAAAACTTCAAAGCCTTGGCATAAATGTTTATCGTCACTACCCTATTGAAAATTATCCTCTTGATGTTCAACTCATTGTAAGTGACGACGGATACGGTAAAAACGACTATATTGAAACCAATCATCCACTTGTTGTTATTACAGCTCCCGGACCGGGTAGTGGTAAAATGGCAGTTTGTCTGTCCCAACTTTACCACGAGCATAAAAGAGGTATTAAAGCAGGTTATGCCAAGTTTGAGACATTCCCAATATGGAATTTACCACTCAAACATCCTGTTAACCTTGCTTATGAAGCAGCGACAGCTGACCTTAACGATGTTAACATGATTGACCCGTTCCACCTTGAAGCTTATGGTGTTACAACTGTTAACTACAATCGTGATGTTGAGAATTTCCCTGTACTTAACACAATTTTTGAGGAAATCTATGGTGAGTCACCATACAAATCGCCTACTGATATGGGTGTTAATATGGCTGGTAATTGTATCATTGACGACGATGTTGTATTGATGGCATCAAAGAAAGAAATTTTGCGTCGTCATTGTAATTATCTTGTTCAGCAGAAGAATAATAAAAAAGTTTCAAATGAACTTTATAAAATTGAGCTCATTATGAAACAGTTGAACATAAGCACTGATGACAGACCTGTGGTTGCTGCTGCATTAAATCTTTCTGAAACCACAAATGCTCCTGTTACTGCTATTGAATTGCACGACGGACGAGTTATTACAGGTAAGGCATCCGACCTTTTGAGTTCGTCCTCTGCTATGCTTTTGAATGCTTTGAAAGCACTTGCTAACATCAGCGACGATGTTCTCCTTATCTCACCTACTGTGTTTGAACCTATCAAGGAATTAAAGATTAAAATGCACGAGATGGACACAAGTCTTCATCCGGACGAAATCCTTATTGCTCTCTCAATTTGTGCTACTATGAATCCCCTTGCAAAAAAAGCACTTGAAGCAATTAAAGGCTTAAAAGGTTGCGATGTTCACGCAACAGTTGTTCTTTCAGATACTGATAAAGAAACACTGCGTAAGCTCGGCACTAATGCAACTTATGAGCCATACAAGAAAAATGACAATTTATATTACAACTAAATAATGGGACTGATGTAAAAATCAGTCCTTTTTGTTATTTTATTAACAAAATCTCCTTGACATAAAATGGAGATTTTTATATACTTATAATGTAAAAAATATGCTCAGTTTGAGGAGGAAGTGTTTTTATGGATTCAAAATATGAATCACTGTTTACACCTTGGAAAATAGGTAATGTAGAAATCAAAAACCGTATTGTTATGTGTCCTATGGGCGGTACATCACTTTTCGGTTGGTTTGAACTTGGCGGTTGTCACTTCGACAAGGAAGCTGCTAAACTTTTCTTGGAAAGAGCTAACAACAATGTTGGTCTTATCATCCCCGGTATTGCACCACTTCGTGATACATTCTGGGGCAAATGGCTTTGGCAGAATCCAAAGATGTTCGATGAACTCAAGGAATTTATGGATGAAATCCATAAGACAGGTGCAAAACTCTTTATTCAGTTAACTGCAGGTATGGGCAGAAGCTGGGCTATCACTGAACTTGTAGCACCTCTCCACAAAAATAAGTTCACTCGTGCTCTTATTAAACCAATTCTTGACACATCTCACGAATTAGCATCTCCAAGTCCACAGCCTTCTCGTTGGGCTCACGATATTATCTGTCCTGAAATGACAAAGGAACAGATTCACGAAATCATTGAAGCATTTGCAAAGACTGCAAAACTTTGCCGTGATGCAGGTGTTGACGGTGTTGAAGTTCACGCTGTTCACGAAGGTTATCTTCTTGACCAGTTTGCTATTGAATTCTTTAACAAGCGTACTGACGAATATGGTGGAAACTTTGAAAACAGATACCGCTTCGCAGTTGAGGTTGTTAAGGCTATTAAAGAGGCTTGTGGTAGTGACTACCCTGTTTCTCTTCGTTACTCTGCTGTATCAAAGATGAAGGGCTTCTGTGAAGGTGCAATGCCAGGTGAAGAATACACAGAAGTTGGCCGTGATATGGAAGAATCTG
>JAZSBY010000026.1:0-2489 GCA_045602655.1 Candidatus Fimenecus sp.
ATTTTTATACAGGAAATTATCATAACTGCCTGTTACAACAAAGCTTCCCGGTCTTGTATAAACCGTTGCATTTTTCTGCATTCTCACAGACTTGTTTTTTGATGCTATGGCAAGAATGATGATAAATCCCATAGCCATACCCACTACAATACAGAGAATGATTGTTTTTGCAGGGTTTTTACTGCTGACAGTTGAAGAACCGGTTGTATATGTATATGTATCTGTATCGGTATCCACGCTGACAAGTAAGGTGTCGTCAAACATATTTTCAGCAACGATGTAATATTCCTCTATTCCACCAAAATAACTGTTGCTTGAATCATAAGCATCCTGCATTTCTGTAAAATCAAATGTTGAACTTGCAGATTCAGTTACATAGTAGTGATACATTTCACTTTCTGTATTGTGAACGAAAATAATACCGTTTTCATTGTCTGTGTATGTATCATAAATGTTTTGTGCATAGTTTTCATCTGTTTCTTCGTCTGTGATACAGAACATTACACAGTAACCGTATTCATTTTCAATCTGCTCGGCTGTGCTTTCCAATTCCTGAACTTCGTCATAGGAAAGTGCATTTTCATAATCAAAAACATACTGTTCAGTATATGCTGAAACTGAAATTGACGAACAGATACAAATTGCAGTAATAAGGAAAATAGTCAGTAATTTTTTAATCATATCCGACACCTCCTTAAAGCCATCCGAGCAGGAAGGACAAGCCACATAAAACTGCACTTAATCCTGCACCGAGTAACAATGATGCTTTTACAACTGCTTTTTTATCAGTGGGGAGATTACCTACAAACTTACCTGTCTGACCATTCATTGCAAAGGTGAATTTCTCACTGTTCCACGATGTATTGAGAATCCAAACGGGATAGAGAGCATATTTATAAAATCCGTTTGCAATATTCATATTCACAATGCGTGAATCGATTGAGTCATATCCTTTAACTGTTTCTTCAAGTGCATCTCCTACACTTGTACGGATTCTTTCGTTTGCTCTGTTCATACTTTCTTCTGCTGTAACATCATATTTATCTGCAAGATAACCTGCCAGATATGCTGTGTTGAAATCAACTGCCTGTGACAAGTCAAAGGGTTCTACGGATTCCATAAGGTCATCGGGCATTTTTGTTGAACCGTCAACAGGAACATTGTCAAAGCCTATATTTCCGCTTCTGTAAACATCGTAATATGATGTTTCCTTGTAATTGTAATTGTTATCCGACCATCGTCTTTCCTTTGTTGCCTTGAAATTGGCATTTCCTACTGCATCACAGGTGAAAAGCCAATGAGGAACATAAACACCTTTGATTTCTTCTATTCTGTTGTTGTCAAGAAATGCTTTAGGAACGAACTTCTTGTCAGCAAGATGCTTTTTCAATGCTTCCTTGGCGGCTTTTTTGTCAAGCTTGAAGGGAATAACCAAATCGGGACGCAAAGCACCTGAAAACTGACCTTTCATTACGACAGGATTGTCACAATACGGGCATTTTGAAGCACCTGTTGTACTGTCGGCAATTATTTCGCCACCACATGACTGACAGGAATAGACATTCATTCCGTCAGTTTCACCTGATGACCATTGATTATCCTGTGCAGACCAGTTTATTGAGTCAGTCTCCTCAACAGTTTCCTGACTTAACTGATTGATTTCAAACTCAGTTTCACAGTAGGGACATTTCAGTTTTTGTACTCCTGCGTCAAACTGTACTCCACCGCCACAACAAGGACATTTTTGTTCAGCAATTGTTGGCATTGTCAATCATCTCCTTTGCCAAAGCTTTCATCATTCATAGTAATCTGATTTTGGGGTTTATAGACCATTCCGTCTTTATCACGGACAATCATTACATTTTTCATGTAATATATTACTCCGATTAAAATGATTACAAGAATAATAATTATTGCGAGTATAATTTTATTTTTCATTGTTTATCCTCGTGGTGTACCACAAGCCATACAGAATCTGCCACCCTCATTTGTAGCATTACAAGCAGGACAAACCCAAGCCTGAGATACAGGTGCTTGCGGTTGAACAGGCTGACCATAAGCCGGTTGCTGATTATAACCGTTGTTCATCGGTTGATTGTAGCCATTGTTCATAGGCTGATTGTAACCGTTGTTCATTGGCTGATTATAACCGTTATTCATCGGTTGATTATAACCATTATTCATAGGTTGGTTGTAACCGTTATTCATAGGTTGATTATAACCATTATTCATAGGTTGGTTGTAACCGTTATTCATTGGTTGATTAAAGCCATTATTCATTCCTGCATTACCGTTTTGCGTGAGGTTGTTTATAACCTGCTGAGCAGTCTGCTGATAGCGGTTATATCCCATTGTGCCCATACCCTCAACACGGGAATCGTTGAGTTTAGCCTCGATTTCGTCAAAATACGGATTATTAACTTTGATTTCAAGGATAAAATCATAATAGAAGTTATATCTTGGTGGGTTATAGCTTACTTCTTCACCAT
>JAZSBY010000027.1:0-13670 GCA_045602655.1 Candidatus Fimenecus sp.
CTCATAATATCCCCCTATTCCGCGTTTGCCATAAGTTGTTTTTTCATTTGCTCGGCTTCTATCAAAATAATATATTCACCGTTTTCATTTTTTTCAAGTGTATGACCCTGACTCTCATCATTATCCATTCCAAGCCAGGTGTTTTCTAATTTCTGACCCGAAAGTATTTCACAACATCTTTTTTCTTCAGCACTAAGGGTTACACTACCATATTTGCGTTTTGTAGCAATTGCTGCACGAATCATTGTATGGTCATCCTTGGTCATCTTAAATCGTCTTAAAAGAATATAGGAAATCAAAGCACAAATCATTGGAATAAGTGCTACACAAAGACGGATACCGAGAATTGCCGAGTCAGATTGCTCAACAAACTCTGTTGCCTCGCTTTTTGTGTCAAGACCGAAACCACCTAAGATAAGGGTAACGATAAAGGTATTTATACCGCCTGTAACCTGCTTGACCATTGTGTTGCAGGTTGAAACAACACCCTCTCGTCTGCGTCCTGTAATAAGTTCATCAACATCAGTCAAATCAGGGAAAACATTATTGCAAACAAAGCCGATTCCACTCATACCGAACGGATAAAAAGCAACGCCCAACATCATAAGAAGCATCATATAGGTTGCCTTTGGTGTGTCGGGTTGACTTGCCTGTACAATAAGACCGATTGCCAGACCGATAATCATAAACGGTGTTACGATTGTACCGCATTTTTTCTTACCGTGCTTCATTGTAAGCATATAGTTAAGTGGGAAAGCTGCAGTTTCAAAAACTCCTGCAAGGGCATTAAAAATAGGATAGAATTTGTACTGATTTGCAAGGAAGGTTACATAGTAAATATATGTTGTGGAGTAAAAACTTCTTGCAGTTTCCCAGAAAAAGCTGATTCCGAAATATTGTCTAAAAGATTTGTTTTTAAACACTAAGATATACTCGTTAATTGCTGCTTTTAAATCAAGTGGCTCGTTTTTCATATCCAATGAGCTTGGCTCTTTAACAAGCTTAAAGGTGCTGTAAATTGCCACAGAGTACATTGTTGCAAGAATAATACCTGTAACGAGGAATGGTGTTTTAGCATCTCTGTTAAGTCCGTCTGAAAAGCCGAAAAGCGAAAGCATAATAAGAAGAATGATATACGACGGAATCATACCACAGGAGTTAAAAATATAACTTACTGATGTGTACTGAGTTCTTTTGTTATACTCAGGTGCAAGTTCGGGAAGCATAGCAGTATGTGGCACAGTAATAATTGTATATGCCGTTTTATAAAGCACATAGGCAAATACAAAATATGCAACCGTCATGTACGGATGCTTTTCACCGTCAAGTCCAAAGGAATTCCAGAGCATTATATATGACACAAACACAAAGGGAATACCCCATTTTAAATATGCACGATGTCTGCCATACTTTGAACGGGTACGGTCAGTAATAATACCCATAATCGGGTCATTGATTCCGTCCCATACGACAGCAATCATAGTTATAAAACCTGCAAAGCGGATATCAAGTCCTACAACCCTTGTTAGAAAAATGCTGAAATACATACTTATTATGTATCCTGCACCACCAAGGAAAATATTGGTGTAACAATAGTTAATCATAGGCACAACCGTGTCTTTGAATGTCCCCTCAATACCTATTGCTTTTTTAAATTTTTCTCCCATACTACCACCTGAAATTTCCAAATTAAAAATCTGCATTACCATATTCAGTTAATGCAGATTCTTTTAGTATTAGTCATCGTCACCAACAAAAATCTCAATTGCATTTTCGCAGGTTTTTACTTCAACAAAGTCGTGAAAGCCACCGTTTTCACCGTCAAGCACCCAGTTGACTTTGTCCTCAAAATAGAATTTAAACTTTTTTCCCCGTTTTACAATCAGATATTTATTATCAAGTACTTCCCTTGTAATAAACATAGCATTTAGAATTGAGGCAAGTTGTGCAGGGTTTTTAGGCATACGAATCATAGCAAGTTCGTGGTAACCGTCATCAAACTCAACTCCTGCCTTTTTAAGCACAGGAAATCCTGCAACAGAATATGAGTTTGAAACACCGCCATAGAAGAATTTGCCCTCTATTACTTCACCGTCATCACACTCAACTTTTGCCTTGAAGCCTTTAATGGAAAAAGCCTCTTTGGCTGATTCCCAATAGTATGCTCCCCTGCCGATTTTATTTTTAAGTGATTGCTTTGCCTTGTAAGAAACATCGCAAAGATTACCAAAACAAGAAACATAGATAAACTGTTCTTTACCGTTGAAATCACCAATATCTATGGCTCTTGTTTTACCCTCAAGCACAGCTTCAATAGCGTCTTCAGGGTCTGTCGGAATATGCAAAGAATTGGCGAAGTCATTGGTTGTGCCAAACGGAATGTAACCGATTTTAACATCAAGCTTCTGTTCCATAATACCACAGATAGTCTCTTTTAGTGTTCCGTCCCCACCGCAACATATAATTACCTTATTACCCTCACCATATTTTTTTGTGATGTAATATGCATTCTTATCAATCTCGGTGTATTTCACACTTACGTTATAGTCTGCATCTTCAAGTTTTTCAACTATTTTAGGAAGAAAATCAACAGATTTACGCTTACCCGCAATAGGATTGATAATCAGCAAAAGGTTTTTTGACATATCAGAACTCCAATTTCTTGTTTATATATTCAACCAACTGGTCAACAGGCATTCTTACCTGTTCCATTGTGTCTCTGTCACGAACTGTTACGCAGTTATCTGCTTCAGTTGTGTCGTCACCAACAGTCTGGAAGTCAACAGTGATACAGAATGGTGTACCGATTTCGTCCTGACGACGATATCTCTTACCGATTGAACCTGCATCATCATATTCAACATTGAAATACTTTGAAAGCATATCGTAAATTTCGTCAGCCTTTTCACCGAGTTTCTTTGAAAGAGGAAGAACCGCTGCCTTAACAGGAGCAATTGCAGGATGGAAGTGCATAACAACACGAGTGTCGTTCTTTTCTGCATCCACAACTTCTTCGTCATAAGCCTCAGTTAAAAGTGCAAGGAAAAGACGCTCAACACCCAAAGACGGCTCAATAACATAAGGAATGTATTTTTCATTTGTTGTCTGGTCAAAGTATTCAAGTGTCTTGCCACTTGTATTGCTGTGCTGAGTTAAGTCATAATCAGTTCTGTCAGCAATACCCCAAAGCTCACCCCAACCGAATGGGAAAAGATATTCAAAGTCAGTTGTAGCCTTTGAATAGAAGCAAAGTTCTTCAGGGTCGTGGTCACGAAGACGAAGATTTTCAGGCTTGATGTTAAGTGAGTATAGCCAGTCACGGCAAAATGCTCTCCAATATTCAAACCATTCAAGGTCTGTACCCGGTTTACAGAAGAATTCAAGTTCCATCTGTTCAAATTCACGAACACGGAAAATGAATTTACCGGGAGTAATCTCATTACGGAAGGATTTACCAATCTGAGCAACACCAAACGGTACTTTTCTTCTTGTTGTTCTCTGAACATTCTGGAAGTTTACAAAAATACCCTGTGCAGTTTCAGGACGAAGGTAAATTTCAGATGTTGAATCCTCTGTAACACCCTGGAATGTCTTAAACATAAGGTTAAATTGACGGATATCAGTAAAATTGTGAGCACCGCAATCAGGACAAGGAATAGCGTGTTCTTTAATGTAGTTTGCCATTTCCTCATTTGACCAACCTGCTACATTTGTACCGTCAAAGTTTTCGATAAGATTATCTGCACGATGACGAGTTTTACACTGACAGCAGTCCATAAGAGGGTCAGAGAACCCGCCAAGGTGACCTGATGCCACCCAAGTCTGCGGATTCATTAAAATCGCAGAATCAAGACCTACATTATATTTGTTTTCCTGGATAAATTTCTTTCTCCAAGCCTTTTTGATATTTTCTTTAAGTTCAACACCTAACGGGCCATAATCCCAAGTGTTTGCAAGTCCGCCATAGATTTCACTACCTGCGTAAACAAAACCCCTGCCCTTACTGAGAGCCACAAGTTTTTCAAGTGTTTTTTCTGTGTTAATCATAACTGATTTCAGTCCTTTGTATATATATTATTGGTTATTTATCACTTAATTAGTCAATTTTTCCTGCTTTAACCTCTTCAAAGTTATCAAGGATTTCTTTTTCAGGTGATTTTGTAAGAAGTGATACAACAACAATTGCGATTGATGCAAGAATAAATGCAGGAAGAAGTTCATAAATCGCAAAAACACCACCGAGTTTTGCAATTACATATTTCCATACAAAAATCATAACGCCACCTACAACCATACCTGCAAGTGCGCCCCATTTGTTTGTGCGTTTCCAGAAAAGTGCGAAAAGCACAACAGGGCCGAACGCTGCACCAAAACCTGCCCAAGCGAATGAAACGATTTCGAATACTGAACCCTCATCCTTTGCCCAGATAACACCGACGATTGCAATGACAACAACTGTTAAACGAGCTACTAACATTGATGCTTTCTGTGAGAGATTTTTGTGGAAAAATTCCTTAACAATATTCTGTGAAACTGCAGATGCTGCTGCAAGAAGCTGTGAGTCAGATGTTGACATTGTTGCAGCAAGGATACCGGCAAGAATAACGCCTGCTAAAATTGCAAAAACAGCACCATTGCCACTGATAAGTTTTGCTATTTCGATAATAATTCTCTGTGAGTTTGCATTGTCAAGTGCAATTACGCCATTCTTAACAGCTGCTGAGCCAACAACACCGATTAAGATTGCAACCGCCATTGAGATGAATACCCAAACTGTAGCAATTCTACGAGATGTCTTTAACTTATCCTTATCATTGATAGCCATAAATCTTAAAAGAATATGTGGCATACCAAAATATCCGAGACCCCATGCAAGAGTTGATGCAACTGTCAATGCATTATATGGTGTACTTGCATTTGCTTCCGGGTCGTAAGTATTGAAGAATTCAAGGAAACCGGGCATTGAATTTGCATTCACAACAACATTATCCCAGCCACCTGCATAGTTGATACCAAAGCCGACAACTACAATAAGAGCAACCGTCATAACAATTGACTGAATAAGGTCAGTTGTTGATGCAGCGAGGAAACCACCGAGAGTTGTATAAGCAACAATAACAACGGCACTTACAACCATTGCTGTAAAATAGTCAACACCGAAAAGGCTTGAAAAAAGTGTTCCGCATGCATTAAAGCCTGATGCTGTGTAAGGAACAAAGAATACAAGAATAACAAGTCCCGCAATTAAGGAAAGATGGTTTTTCTTGTCACCGAATCTCTTTGAGAAAAATTCAGGAATTGTAACTGCGTCAAGTTTTTGTGAATACATTCTGATTTTCTTAGCAACGATAAACCAGTTTACCCATGTACCGATACCAAGACCAATTGCCGTCCAGCTTGCCTCTGCAAGTCCGTAAACCAAGGCAACACCGGGAAGTCCCATAAGCAACCAGCTACTCATATCCGATGCTTCTGCACTCATTGCGGTAACGAGTGGTCCTAATTTTCTGCCACCAAGATAAAAGTCATCCGTGCTTTTATTTTTCTTTGAATAAACCGCTCCAATTACAACCATTATCAAAAGATAAACTGCAATTGTAACAATCATTATAATAGCTGTTGAAGTCATAATCTTCATCCTCCCATACAGTTTCATAGTGAGATATTACCCCACTATATAAATATACCATTGTATTATAATAAAAAAATAATGGTTTGTAAAGCATTTCTGCCCTACAAACCACCAATTTTTTACAAATTTTTGCTTATTCGCCTTTCCAATCGTGAATTACTGATGGATTTGCAAAAATTTCATCAAGCTTATTCATAAACGGAAGCACATCGCAATAGTCAAGAGCTTTGTGGTCAAACGCAATTGTGAGAGGAAGAATCTGACGGATTTCAATTGTGTCGTTTCCGTTTTCATCTGTCACAACTGTTGGTTGCTTTCTGATTGCATTAACTGCAATAGCTGTAACTTGAGGTGGAATAATCTCAAGAAGGAAGCACATACCGGTCTGGTTACGGTGAATTGAACCAAGGTTAGAAATTGTAACTGTACCCTGCTCAATATCCTTTTTTGTAAGTCTGTCTGATTCAGGAATTGAATAATACTCTTTTTTTTCCTGACCTTTAAGAGTCCTAACCTTGTGCTTACCTGTTTTTGAACCGATAAGTCTGTAGATAGCCTGCATAAACTTACCTTTTTTAAGACCCTTGATTGTGTTATCCATAGAAACCTCAAACATAGCCTCGTCCATATTTGTGTTCTGCATACGACGCATTGTGTCGTTGATAACCTCAGTCATTTTGAGAAGGCTTTTGCTTTCCATATGGCGAAGATTAACAGTCATCATTCTGCCGTCAGGAAGAAGTGCGGGCATTGAAACATTAACACGATTGTGATAATAGAGCTTACCACGAACAAGCTTACGCTCAAATTTAAGATGACAGTTCATCTTAGGAGCAACCATAAGTCCTTCGCAGATAATCTTCATAACAACTGTGTTGATTGAGATTTTCTTTGATTTATCAGTGCAACCTTCGTTGAGTTTTTTGTACTCTTTCAAAAACTCTGTAACATCCGCTTCATAGCTTACCACTGCGTGTGGAATTGTTTCCCAGCTTTCTGCAGTCATATTTGAAACAATTTTTCTTGCGATACCAAATCGTTCTTTTTTGTAAACAGCCATTATAACATCTCCTTAAAATGCTTTTTCATTAAATCTTCTTTCAAATTCTTCGCAAAGTTCATCCCTGAAATTAGGATGAGCAATAGAAATCAGTGCCCTTGCTCTTTCTCTCATGGTTTTGCCCTTAAGTTGAGCAATACCGAATTCAGTAACAATGTAATTGACATCGTTCCTTGTGGTTGTAACCGCTGAATAATCAGTGATTTTAGGTACAATCTTTGAAATCGTGTCACCCTTTGCAGTTGAAGGCATTGCAATAATTGAACGGCCACCCTTACTCATTGTGGCACCTCTTACAAAGTCAACCTGACCACCAACACCGGAGAATTGGTTAAGACCAATTGTGTCAGAAACAACCTGACCCAGCAAATCAACCTGCAAACAGGAGTTAACAGATACCATATTATCGTGTTGAGCGATAACAACGGGGTTATTAACATAATCCATAGGCATCATTTCAACATCGGGGTTTCCGCTGATGTAATCAAAGAGTTTTGTTGTTCCAAAAGCAAAGCCTAAAATCGTTTTGCCCTTGTTTATATTCTTCTTTGAATTATTGATAACACCGCTTTTAATAAGGTCAACAACACCGTCTCCCACCATTTCAGAGTGAAGTCCCAAATCTTTTTTATTCTTCAATTCCTCGCAGATAGCATTTGGAATTCCACCGATACCCAACTGAATACAGTCACCATCGTTAATAAGTGATGCACAGTTTTTACCAATCTGTATTTCAACCTCCGTAAGTGGTGGTGCGGGTACTTGCGGAAGTGGCTCGTCATATTCTACAAAGAAATCAAATTCAGAAATATGCTTTCGTGCAGCACCATAAGTATAAGGCACATACTTATTAACCTGAGCAATTTTAACCTCACAATGTGCAAGTGTTGTTTCAATGTAGTCACAGTTTGCACCTAAAGAAACATAACCATCTTCATCAGGTGGAGTAACAGACATAACTGTTACTCTTGGTTTAAGATAATCCCTTAAAAGTGAGGGAATTTCAGAAAGATAGCAGGATGTATAATCTGCAACACCACTGGCAATTGCTTTTCGGTTTGTACCTGACGCAAAAAGTGAGTTGTATCTGAAATGTCCTTTAACATCATCGTCAACCCAAGGAGTTTCACCTAAAAGAAGCATATTGATTACTTCGACATCGTGAAAATCTTTATAATTTTCTCTCATGGCACGGACAATGGCTCTTGGCTCACTGCAACCGAAAGCCATAACAACCTTGTCGCCGTCTTTTATATTCTTAATTACCTCTTCGGCAGTAACAATTCTTCCTGTATAGTCTTGTTTCCAGTCCATAATTGCCCCCTGTCTTTTTTATTAAACACTTCATAGTTTATATGTTTAATATTTATACAATTATATCTCAAACACCTTTTTTTGTCAATAAATACAAACCCACTTCACAAATATTTAACAATTTGTGCCAATAAAAATACAGTTTTCGTTAAGTATGTAAAAAAACAATGTACTTTTTTATAGATTATCACAATAGAAAAATCTCCACATATATTGTATAATGATATATCATTGAAATCTCTTGAGATGGGGTGTTGTAATTTATGAATTATGTTTCAAAAAAAGAAAAAGTCAACTTTATGGCGGGTCTTGCAGGACAGAATATTGTCTACTGCTTTATCGGTGCATCTTTCTTTCAGTACTTTTTAACTGATATTGCACTGTTCCCCCCTGCTTATGTAACTGTACTTCTTATTATTATGAAAGTATGGGACGGTGTTAACGACCCCATTATTGGCTCAATAGTTGACCGTCATCGCTTTAAAAATGGCGAAAAACTTCGTCCGTTACTTAAATACACACCCGTACCCGTAGGCGTGTTTACAGTCCTTATTTTCTTTGTGTTTTCAACAGAAGAAAGTTTACTTTGGCTCCGTCTTGGCTATTTCGTAATTATGTATCTCTGCTGGGATATTACATATACAATGCAAGATGTTGCTATTTGGGGTATGACTGCTGTTGTTACTCCAAATTCAAATGAGCGTGATAAATTTGTTCAGTTAGCAAGAACAATCGGATCAATTTTCTATGGTGTTTTCAGTTCAGTTATTCCAATGGTTATGGAAATCGTTGCAAGAGAATCAGGCAACTCACTTGCTCTTATGACAGTTTTATTTGCTGCTATCTTTGGTCTTGGTGGTGCTTTAATCAGTGCAAAATGCCACAAGGCACAGGAAAGAGTTCGTTTGGTTAAACCGGAACAACAACAGGCATCAATTCTTGAATGTTTTAAACTCCTTTTCCAGAATAAGATGCTTATGCTGGTAACACTTTCAAACCTTTTTGGTTCGCTGGCATTCGGCGGCAACCTTATGACTTACTTCTTCAAATACAAAGTGCCTGAATTCTCAATTGCAGGTTTTGTCCTTGGACCTTTGACTCTCACAACTGTTTTTGGTGCACTCACCACTGCTCCAAGTTTCCTTGGTATGCTCTTTGCAGACAAATTGAAGATTAAATTCAAGGGTTACAGAAATCTTCTTATTTTCATTCAGCTTTGCACATTAGTTTCCAGAATCCTTGCTTGGATTATCGGATTTGAAGGTAAAAACATTATTCTCACAATAGTAATCCTTGCTATTTCATCATTCCCTGCAGGTGCCGGAAGTATTGCACAGACTTCTCTCTTCTGCGACAGTGTTGACTATATGGAATGGAAAACAGGAAAGCGTACTGAGGGTGTCACCTTTGCTATGCAGACATTCTTCACAAAGATTTCAAGTGGTATTACAGGTGCACTCGGTACATTGGCACTCAGTGCTCTCGGTTATGTTGCTGTTGAGGATACACCCGGTGCTGTTTATCTTGGCACACAGACTGAAGCATTTGAAACTTGGATTTGGCCAATAGTAATGCTCACTCCTGCACTGGCTGCACTCCTCTATATGATTCCTCTTCTCTTTATCAGATACACACCTGAACAAAAAGCACAGGTTGAAAAGGATTTGGCAGAACGCAGAGAAAAGACAGAAAATACCGCAGTTGCTGAATAAAAAAAGGAGTATAAAAATGAAAAGAATAATCAGTATTCTATGTGTTGTTGCAGTTTTATTATCAACACTTTCAGTTACGGCATTTGCCGCTGACACAAGTTTTAAACCATACGAAGAAAGTCAGTATTTCACTTATGGTGACTATGATATTCATTACAGAGTTATTCCGTCACAGGGCAAATTCAAGGGCAGAATTATGATGCTCCACGGATTTATGTGTTCAACCTTTGCTTGGCGTAATATGGCAACAGAAATGTCAAAAAAAGGCTATGAATGTGTCCTTGCTGACCTCCCTGACTTTGGTTACAGCACAAGGGAAACTCCTGAAACGGAAATTATTGACCGTGAAGTTTTAATTACAAGACTTATGGAAAGTATTGCACCAATGAATGAATGGATTTTAGCAGGTCATTCAATGGGTGGTGGCGTTGCAGTGAATATTGCAATTGAAAATCCCGTGAAGGCCCTTCTTCTCTATTGTCCTGCTCCCCAGAGTGAGTTTCCTGAAGAAATGAAAGGACTTGTTCAATCCGATATTATGAAAGGCACAATGAATGCTTTCTTCACCTATGGCACGGAAATCGACCCACTTGTTAAGATGGTAATCTTTATGGCTACACTTGATTGCAGGTTTTCAAAGGACTACGAACTTGATGGTGTTACAGATGCAGTTCAGTATGACGGTTTCGGTGCAGGAATGTGCGAAATGATGTACAATGTAAGACCAACTGATTTGGAAAATACGGACAAAATCACTTGTCCCGTACTTTTAGTTCAGGCAAGTGGTGACCTTATTCTCAATGCACAGATGAAAGAGCAAATGAACAATGCCTTTCCGGATGCCACAACTTATAATGTAATCGGTGGCGGTCACCAATGCATTGAAAACAGAGCAAAAGAATTGTCAGCGGTAACAAGCTTTTTCCTTTGGAAGAATAAATAAAGATTTATCAAAAACAGACCCATACAAAAAGAGCATCTACCTTTTGGTAAATGCTCTTTATTGTTTATCTAAAACAAGTTCCGCAGTATTCATAACCTTGATTTAAATACTGTTTTAACTCTGTACCTTTGACTGTCTTTTTGTTCTTTTCACTCATACCTGTTGCACCTGAACAAGTTGGCTTATGTATTTTCTTTGATGATGTGTTAAGCACATACTGTGATGAATTCACATCTTCTTCGGTCTTTTCTGTGTAGGTTTCGTCAAGGGTGCTTTTGCCGGTTGCATAGTCAATCTTAACTCCGGGTTGAACATTATAGCAATAAACATTAAAACAAATTCCTTCGCCTTCGTCCTCAACTGACCAGGCTTCCATCTGCACACCACTCGCCACAAGATTATCACCGTCAAAAATTGGTGTTACACGATATAGAACATGGTTTTCAGTTTCTTTTACATAGTCGGCAACCATATTCTCAAACGGTAACATACCCTGCACATTTAAATATCTTGTACCTGTAATAAGATTGCTTGTATTTGCGTTTTCGCCTGTCAACTGAAATCCGATTAGGTGACAACGATTGTAAAGATATTTTCCGTCAACGAAATCATATTTAGCAGTCACCCACCCCGAAGGCTTAACCATACCGATATTTTCTCTGTCCTCTGTTGGCATAATCTCCTTGCCGATACAAGCATAAGTCACACCACAACGACCTAAATTGTCAAGCTTTGCGTATGTTTCAAAGACTTTTGTTGTGTAATCAGCCTTCGTGAATGACGGTTGATTATCGTTAATCGCTATGTATGGACTGCCTGAATATTCAGGAATGTCATTAAGTGATACTGTTATCTGCTGTTCGTCCGATGTTATATCATCAATTTCAGGAAATATATCACCATTGACAAGTGAGCCACCGCAACTGCAGAATGTAAGCAGAACTGCAAGAATTAAACCTAATGTTGATAAAAATTTCTTATTCATACCTTACCTCACATAAATCTCTCTTGTAATTTTTTCGTGGGATGAGCCTTCAAAATCAACCGTTTCTGTCAAACTCCAATTTTTAAGGTCAATATTGAAATGCACATCCGCAGGATATACCCTGTTCCATTTATATACAATTATTTCCTCAACATCATTTTCATTTACAGTAAAATTCTCTGCAAAGCAATATCCGTTTTCGATTTCACTGATATTTTCAATAACCTCAACTGCATTTTCAGGGAATAGTTTCGCTGAATAATCATTTGTGTAAAGTTTTTCACCATTACAAAGTTCCAAAACATTCTCAATAATCACTCTGTCGCGACTCTGACGACGATTATTGAACATCATACCATTATTGTCATCAAGACAAACTATAAGTTTCATAAGAATCACCTAACTAAATATTATCACAGTCAACAATTTCTTTCAATACTAATTGTTGACAATCAGTCTGTTTTGTGATACGATTTTTCTGGTGATAAGTATGAAAAAGTATGAATCAATATACGTTGAAATTTCAAATATTTGTAACTTAAAATGCTCATTCTGTCCGGGTACAACACGAAAGCCAAGAAGAATGAGTGTCCAAGAATTCCAAGTTGTGCTTAACAAAATAAAACCATATACCGATTTCCTTTGCTTTCATATTCTTGGTGAGCCACTTTGTCACCCTGACTTTGAAACGTTTCTGAAACTTGCTGAAGAAATGAAATTCATGGTTATGATTGTAACAAATGGTACTCTTTTAAGCAAAAACAAAGATATTCTGTTAAATTCAAAATCACATTATAAAACTATGATTTCTCTACATTCATTTGAGGCAAATGACAATAAAATCTCCTTGGAGAAATATCTTGATGATTGTTTTGAATATGCAAAATCGGCTGAAAATAAAAAAACCGTTATTCTCAGACTTTGGAACAACGGAGGGAAGGATAGTCTTAATAATGAGATTTTGGCAAGACTTGAAAATTATTTCCCCAAACCTTGGGTAGAAGAATGCAACGGTATGAAAATAGGAAACAGAATCCATCTTGAGTATGGAGATAAATTCGACTGGCCGAGTCTTGAAAGTGATGATATTGACGAAAAGATTTTCTGTTATGGACTTCGCACCATGGTAGGAATTTTAGCCGACGGCACCGTTGTCCCTTGTTGTCTTGATAATAATGGTGAACTCAATCTTGGTAACATTTTTGAAAAGGACTTGGATGAGATTATAAATTCAGAAAAAGCACAAAACCTCTACAATGGTTTTTCCAATCGTAATGCCTGTGAAGATTTATGCAAAACATGTAGTTTTGTGCGAAAGTTTTAAGTAAAAGGGTTCAAGTCTTTATTCTATATATTTCCAAAAGAAAAAACCATCCGCTTGGATGGTTTTATTTTGGGATTATGTCTCATTTTAGAAACAAGTTCGGCAAATTGGAATTTAGTTAATTGTTTTTCCCTGCTAACTTTTTGACTCTTTCAAGATTATCAATGTAGGTTTCAGTATATCCGCACTCAGGACATACTGCACATTTGATTTTACCTAATGAGCCCTTGAACATACCTTTTTCACGAACATCTACACCATAGCTACCATTAGTGACCATAACATTCAAATCTTCAACCATAGCGATTTCGCATCTTAAACATTTTCTCATACAGTTACACTCCCTTGTCAAATTCTTATTTATCAGAATGATTATATCACACATAATCTGTAATTACAATCAGGTGCGGATGTCCTGCCCATACTTCCTCACTATTCACTATTACTTCTTAACTGAAATTCCGTTCACGAAGTTTTTGCATAGTGAAAAGTGAAGAGTTAATAGTGAATAAGTAAAAAAATCCGTCCACTATCGTGAACGGAATTTTTTTGTGTTTACAACTTGTTTTTGTCAAAAATTGAAATCACTCAAAACAGCCCGATAAATTGGAATTTGTCAATCAGAAAACACCGTTATTATATTTTTTCTGCACGCAAAAAATGCAGATAAATCCGATTATCAATCCAACAATTAATACTG
>JAZSBY010000028.1:0-3451 GCA_045602655.1 Candidatus Fimenecus sp.
AGGGAGAGATAGGTTTATTGTTCGCTAAATCTCTCCCTCAGTCTCACTTCGTTCGACAGCTCCCTCGTCAGAGGGAGCCGAAAGATAACAAACCAATTCATCCCGACAAATTCAAATTTCACATTTCAAATTTCGTTCAATAACTTGTATTTTCCCTTGTTTTATTGTAATATTATGCTATGATAATATGCTCGAAAAGGAGTTTGATAATATGACAATAAAAGAGAAATTCGACCTTTGGTGTACCTTTGATGAGGACACAAAAAATGAACTCTTAAGTCTTACTGACGAAAAGGAAATTGAAGACAGATTTTATAAGGATTTGGAATTCGGCACAGGGGGACTTCGTGGCATTATGGGTGCAGGTCCTAACCGAATGAACAGATATACAATCGCAAAGGCAACAAAGGGCTATGCAGATTATCTTAAAAGCCGTTTCCAAGGTGATATAAGCGTTGCTATTGCTTACGATTCACGAAATAATTCACAGTATTTTTCACAAGTTGCAGCAGGTGTTCTTTCTGCAAACGGAATTAAGGTTTATATTTACGATACTCTTATGCCAACGCCGGTGCTTTCATTTACAACAAAGCACTTAGGTTGTAACGGTGGTATTGTCCTTACTGCAAGTCATAATCCCAAGGAGTATAACGGATACAAAATCTATGACGAAAAGGGTTGCCAGTTAGTGCCACAGTTTGCAAGTCAGGTTATCGGATTTGTAAATGAAGTTGCGGATTTAAAATCAGTTGAAGTTGATGATTTTGATACATCGGTTAAAGAGGGCAAAATCGTTGTAATCGGTGACAAAGTCCTTGACGAATTCATTAAAGAAGTTAAAAAGCAGTCAATTTATGAAGAAAAATCAGACATAAAAATCGTTTATACAGCACTTCACGGTTCAGGTAATATCCCCGTAAGAAAAGCACTCGAGGGAATGAATGTTTCAATAGTAAAAAGTCAGGAATTGCCCGACGGTAATTTCAGTACAGTCCGTTCACCAAACCCTGAAGAAAAAGATGCCCTTACTATTGCAATAGCACAGGCAAAGGAAGAAAATGCGGACTTTGTGTTGGGTACGGACCCTGACTGCGACAGAGTAGGCACAGCAGTTTTACATAATGGTGAATATGTACTTTTGACGGGTAATCAGATTGGTGCTTTGCTTGTTGACTTTGTGCTTTCTCACAAAAAGGATACTCTTAACAAAAAATCAACACTTGTAAAAACAATTGTTACAAGTGAACTCGGTGCAGATATTGCGAGAAGCTACGGACTTAATATTGTTGACACTCTTACAGGCTTTAAGTATATCGGTGACCAGATTGGTCGTTATGAAATCAACGGTGACCGTGAATTCGTAATAGGCTACGAGGAGTCCTACGGCTACCTTGTGGGAACTCACGCAAGGGATAAGGATGCAGTTGTTTCTTCAATGCTCATCTGTCAGATGGTAGCCTTCCACAAGAATAACGGCAGAACTCTTGTTGATGCTCTTAATGAAATCTATAAGAAATACGGCTTCTATCTTGATGCTCTTGACACATTTGTGCTTAAAGGCAAGGACGGTGCAGAGAAAATCCGGAGCATTATGACAGATATGCGTGAAAATGGTGCATCACTCTTTAAAAATATAAAAAATGTTCTTGACTACTCAAAGGGTATCGACGATTTGCCAAAGGAAAATGTGCTTAAATACACATTTACGGACGGCAGTTGGATTGCAGTAAGACCATCAGGTACAGAGCCAAAACTCAAGGTTTATTACTCAATGTGTGGCGAAACAAAGACAGTTGCAACAGAAAAATTGGAGTACATCCGTGCAATTTTAAAGAATGTAATTGAGGGATAATTATGAAAGATTACATAAATACAATAATCAAGCCGAAACTTCAAGGTGACGGTGGAGAGATTGATTTTGTTTCTTATGAAAATGGTGAACTCATCGTGCTTTTACAAGGTGAATGTTCAAAATGCCTGATTGTTGACCGTTGCCTTCGTTGGATAGAAAGCGAAATTATGCGGGATATGGGCGAAAGTGTAAAGGTAATTGCACAGAAGAAAAAACCCTTCTTTTGGGATAAGGATTAAGGCGGTGAAGTGTAAATGGCTCATATAAAGGTTGTTAGAAGAAGTATGCGTCCTGAGGAATGGACGGATTTACGCTTCGGTTGGCTTAAAAGATACATATATAAAGAAAAATACGAAATAGAAAACCTTATGGTCCGTGATGCCCGTCAGGTAGCCGAAATGCAGTACGAGTATTATCCCGAGGGTTGGCGAAACCTCAAAAAAGGTGATATGTATTTCACTCCCGACGGAACTGCATTTTTTGAGGCAGATATAACTATCCCCCCACATCTTCGCGGCAAAGAACTTTGGTTTTCACTTAAAACTGCAGCAGAGATTATAGTTAAAGTAAACGGCAAATATGTCGGTGGTGTTGACCCAAACCGTGACAGAATTTTGCTTACTCCCTATCTTAACGGTGCGACGGAACTCCATTTTGAAATGGAGGGCTATAACCGTTCAAAGCCCGATGACGAGAGAAACCCCGAGTCACTTTCAGTCCGTGGTTGTCGTCAGATTTTTGAGGGTGCTTACCTTACAACTATCAACCATACTGTTCTTGATTTGGTCTATGACCTTGAACTTTTATTGGATATTGCAAAAAGTGAACTTTTCAATGAAGATTATCGCAGTTTCTTAAATCGTGAAATCAACAACGCACTTAATCTCATTGACTTTGATGATGTAAGAAATGAAGATGTTGCAAGTGCAAAGAAATATGTTGATGATGTAATTTATGCAAATGACGATTATAAGGGTAACGGTGATGTTGCACTTGTTGCACATTCCCACCTTGATATTGCTTATTATTGGCGTAGAATTCACTCTGTACAGAAAAACTTGCGTACAATTCTCATTCAACTTCGTTTGATGGACAGATATCCTGACTTTAAATATACTCATACTCAAGCATACACTTATGAAATGCTTGAAAAGTATTATCCTGATGTATTTGCGGAGTTAAAGGAGAAGATTGCAAAGGGTCAGTTTGAGCCTGTCGGTGCTATGTATGTTGAGCCTGACTGCAATATCCCTTGTGCTGAAAGTCTTATCCGTCAGTTTATGTACGGTCAGCATTATTTCCGTGAAAAATTCGGAAAGACAGTTAAAAACTGTTGGTTGCCTGACGTTTTCGGTAACAGCTGGATTTTACCGCAGATTCTTAAAAAGAGTGGTGTTGACTACTTTGTTTCAAACAAAATGTCAACATGGAACGATACAAACAGATTCCCGCATAACAACTTTATCTGGAGAGGTATTGATGGTAGCGAGGTTTATGCTTGTGTACCACCTACTCACTTTATAACTTGGAATATGCCATCGCAGATTCAGGAAAACTGGGAGGCGTATCAGGACAAAAACCAAGGTGGTCAGACTATGT
>JAZSBY010000029.1:0-3989 GCA_045602655.1 Candidatus Fimenecus sp.
GTTGGTTGCATTTCATTGGATTTGTGTTTTGGGAACATCTCTTGACCCTAAAAAGCAGAATATCAATGATAAAATATTTACTCTTGTTTTGTGGATTATTCCCGTTATATCGTTGCTTTGCAATTCAATGGTTTATGCAACCGCATTAGGTCACAAGGTGAATGTAGAAGTAATTATGCCCTTGTTTATCGGTATGATATTTGTGATTATCGGTAATTATTTCCCAAAATGTAAGCAAAGTTACACAGTGGGCATTAAATTGCCTTGGACACTTAATGACGAAGAAAACTGGAATAAAACACATCGAATGGCAGGATTCCTTTGGGTAATCGGTGGTGTTGTAATAATGGCAACAGCATTTTTAGGCACATTCTGGCTTTTCTTTGTTGTGCTTATCCCAATGGTAGTTATACCTTCTGTGTATTCTTATACTTTGTATAAAAAGAAAAATAATAAACCTTAAAAATAATATATTTTAAAAATCCTCCATATTTCCCTTGAAAAAACGGAGGATTTATTGTATAATGTCTTTGTTAAAATTTTGTCAGACTTTCTGACTTGCGGAGGTAAATAATTATGGCAAATCGTTTTGTGCTTAACGAAACATCTTATCACGGCAAGGGTGCTATCGGTGCTATTGCTGACGAAATCAAGGCAAGAGGCTTTAAAAAGGCTTTTGTTTGCTCTGACCCTGACCTTATCAAATTTGGTGTTACAAAAAAGGTAACAGACATTCTTGATAATGCAGAAATCCCTTATGAAATTTATTCAAATATCAAACCAAACCCAACAATCGAAAATGTACAGACCGGTGTTGAGGCATTTAAAAATGCGGGTACAGATTGTATTGTAGCAATCGGTGGTGGTTCTTCAATGGACACAGCAAAGGCTATTGGTATCATCATCACAAACCCTGAATTCGCTGATGTTCGTTCACTTGAGGGTGTTGCACCTACAAAGAATCCTTGTGTTCCGATTATCGCAGTTCCGACAACAGCAGGTACAGCAGCTGAGGTTACAATCAACTATGTTATCACAGATGTTGAGAAAGACAGAAAGATGGTTTGTGTTGATGTTCACGACATTCCGGTTGTAGCAGTTGTTGACCCTGATATGATGGCTTCAATGCCAAAGGGACTTACAGCAGCAACAGGTATGGATGCTCTTACTCACGCTATTGAAGGCTACATCACAAAGGGTGCTTGGGAACTTTCAGATATGTTCCATATCAAAGCTATCGAAATCATCGCACGTTCACTTCGTGGCGCAGTTGCAAACACAGACGAAGGCAGAGCAGATATGGCTCTCGGTCAGTATGTTGCAGGTATGGGCTTCAGTAATGTAGGTCTTGGTATCGTTCACTCAATGGCCCATCCTCTTGGTGCTCTTTATGACACACCACACGGCGTTGCAAACGCTATTATTCTTCCGACAGTTATGGAATACAATGCTCCTGCAACAGGTGAAAAGTACAGAGATATTGCAAAAGCTATGGGTGTTGATGGCGTTGACGCTATGAGCCTTGAGGATGCAAGAAAGGCTGCAATCGACGCAGTTAAACAGCTTTCAGTTGATGTTGGTATTCCAACAGACCTTAAAGAAATCGTTAAGGCAGAAGACATTGACTTCCTTTCACAGTCTGCATTTGATGATGCTTGTCGTCCCGGTAACCCAAGAGATACAAGTGTAGAGGAAATCAAAGAACTCTATCTTTCGCTTATGTAATTGAATGTTTATATGGTAGGGCGGGGGCTTGAACCCCGCCGTTACTATTTTTATTGACATCTTTTTAATCAATGGTATAATATTAGAGATTAAATGGGTATATATACATTAGATGCACAATTGAAAGGCGGTAAATCCCATGGGCTATACGGTTGAAGACATTCTTAAAATAGCAAAAGAAAAGAAGATAAAGTTCTTGCGTTTGCAGTTTACTGACATTTTCGGTCAGATGAAAAACATCGCAATTACTGAAAATATGTTTGAAAAAGTTCTTACCGACGGTCAGATGTTTGATGGCTCATCAATTGAGGGTTTTGTTCGTATTGACGAGTCCGATATGTACTTAAAGCCTGACCTTGATACATTCACAATCCTGCCTTGGAAAGAGGGTACAGCTCGAGTAATCTGTGATGTTTACGGTGCAGATAAGGTTACTCCGTTCACAGGTGACCCTCGTTATGTTCTTCGCTCAGTAATTGAAGATGCTGCAAGTATGGGCTATTCCATCAATGTCGGTCCTGAGTGTGAATTCTTCCTGTTCAAACTTGATGAGCAGGGCAGAGCAACAACAAAGACAAACGATGCAGTGGGATATTTCGATATTGGTCCTGCTGACGACGGCGAACAGTGCAGAAACGACATTTGTATAGCACTTCAGCAGATGGATTATGAAATTGAGGCTTCTCACCACGAATGTGCAGAGGGTCAGCACGAAATTGACTTTAAATTTGCCGAGGCTCTTGATGCAGCCGATAAGGTTGTTACATTTAAGCATGTTGTCAAGACCTATGCTCGTCGCAACGGACTTCACGCAACATTTATGCCAAAGCCACTTTATGGTGCAGCAGGTAACGGTATGCACACAAACTTATCCCTTATGAAGGATGGTAAAAATGCATTCTACGACCCTGACGACAAATATGGACTCAGCGAAACTGCATATCAGTTCATAGCAGGTGTTCTTCATCATATAAAGGCAATTACTTGCGTTGCAAATCCACTTGTAAACTCATATAAGAGATTGGTTCCGGGTTTTGAGGCACCTGTTTATATTTCTTGGTCCGCATCAAACCGTTCAGCACTTATTCGTGTTCCTGCAGCAAGAGGAATGGCAACAAGAGTTGAGCTTCGTTCATCCGACCCGTCTTGCAACCCATATCTTGAAATGGCACTCTGTATAGCAGCAGGTCTTGACGGTATTAGAAAAGGTATGAAAGCACCTGAGGGAATCACAACAAATATTTATGATATGACAAGGGAAGAAAGAAAAGCAAACGGCATTGAAAATCTTCCAAGTACATTACAGGAAGCAACAAGAGAATTTGAAAAGAGTGAATTTGTAAAAGAAGTTCTTGGTGAACACATTTTCTCGAAGTACCTTGCAGGTAAAAAGCAGGAGTGGGAAAGCTACACAACAAGAATTACCCAGTGGGAAATTGAAGAATATCTTACAAAATATTAAAGAATCGAGGGGCTGTAAAATTTGTTTTACAGCCCCAATTTTTGCTTTTTTCAACTGTTTTTCTTATACATATTATATATAGGGTGTTTTCGCAACAATTGAACATACAAATTAGCGAGGTAAAAATCTTAAAAACCACAAGATATTGTGCTTGAAAAAAGTACGAAAAAATTTCTCTGTTTTTCACAAAGTTTTTTAAAAAAGTTATTGCATTTTCACAAATAATGTGTTATCATACTAGGGCACGCGTGGGAATGGGTGTACTATGCCCATTTGCAAATGCTGTGCGATATGCGTTGAAGCGGTAGGTGGCTGCACGAAGATGCAGGGAATTACCGTGGAGTATGTCTGATTTAAAATCGGGCGACCAATAATGCTTTTAAAACCCTATGGCATACCCCAACTGTGCCATAACGGTACTTGCAGGAGCATTCTGCGTTATTTTACGCCGTCCGAAAAATCAGAACCGATTTTTCGGTTTTAAAAACGGAAGGGTGGAAACACCCGGGTGAGTTGCAAGTAAAATAACGTGCCCAGTAATTTAGGAGGAAAACAAAATGGCAGCAACAAAAGGTAAGAAAATCAGAATCAGACTCAAGGGTTACGACCATGACCTTGTTGACAAGGCAGCAGAAAAGATTGTTGAAACTGCAAAGCGTACAGGCGCTCAGGTTTCAGGTCCTGTTCCGCTTCCTACAGAAAAGGAAATCGTTACAATCCTTCGTGCTGTTCATAAGTACAAGGACAGCCGTGAACAGTTTGAGCAGAGAACACACAAAAGGCTTATCGACATTTTAAGACC
>JAZSBY010000030.1:0-10591 GCA_045602655.1 Candidatus Fimenecus sp.
CATTTATTATCAAGATACATACCGAATGTATGACGCTCTTTTGGTGCATAGGGGCTTTCTTCTGCTTCTTCAACGACGAATTTTTCACTCATTTTAGCGATAAATTCTTCACTTGTATTTCCGTTAAGGTCTGCCATTACACGGTTATAGTCCATAATTTTGAGTTGGTCACAAGGAAATATTACTGAAAGGAAAAAGTTGAACTCTGCGTCCTTGTCGTACTCCCCTTCGCCTCGTCTTCTCTCACCTACTCTGACAGCAGAAGCACATCTGTGGTGACCATCAGCAATATAGAGATATGGGATTTCTTGGAATTCCTTAACGAGGGTATCAATAACAGTTTCGTCATCAATCACCCATACCGTCTGTGAAACACCGTCATCACTTATGAAATCGTAAACCGGTGTATGAGTATTTTTCCAGTTTTCTGTAATATCTGAAACAGTTTTATTTTCACGATGAGTGAGGAAAATCGGTCCTGTATTTGCATCAAGTGTATCAACATGACGAATTCTGTCTGCCTCTTTGTCTGCACGAGTAAACTCGTGTTTTTTTATAACATTGTTGATATAATCATCAACTGCAGTACAGCCCACAATACCCGTCTGCTCCCTGCCATTCATAATCTGACGGTAGATATAGAGCATTGGTTTTTCATCTTGCTTACATATACCATTCACGGTTAATGCCTCAAGGTTTTCCTTTGCTTTCTCATAAACTTCTGCAGAATAAATATCAATACCCTGTGGCAAATCGACCTCTGCCTTATCAACATGCAAAAATGAATATGGCTTATCCTTTACCATTTCTCTTGCTTCTTCCGAATTCATTACATCATAAGGCAAAGCACCTACCTGACTTGCATATTCGTCCTTTGGTCTTACTGCCTTAAAAGATTTAAGAATTGCCATTTGCTTTTCTCCTTTTCACTATATAAAGTATAACTTTTAATATTATAAAGGTTGCTATGACACCAATCAAAGCACCTGTGCTGTCAACTAGAATATCACTTATCTGGAATGCCCTCCCCGGCACAAAAATCTGATGAATTTCATCTGTAATTGCATACAAAACTGTACCTACAAAGGCAAGCAAAGGTGTTATCTTCTTTTCCCAAGTGGCAAAAATAGCATTGAACATAAGAAATGAAAGACCCATAAACTCAAGACAATGGGCGACTGTACGGATACCTTCCTGTTGGAGCTCTATTCCGATTAACTGAAAAATCGCACGGATAAATGAGCCACTCAAATCAGCAGAGTCCTCCGCTGTTTGTGCAGAAAGACAAAATATTGCCACCATACAAGCTACAACAAGTATCCACGATATTACAACATACACTTTTCTTGATTTTGTCATTTTTTCTGTCCTTTATAAAAGTAAATATTTGAAATATCCCCTGCGAAATATATACCATCAGCATCTTTTGCCACGGCAAAAACTGTACTTTCCCCTGAAATCGGCATCAAAACTGCATTCTTTAACAAATAAGTTTGGCAATCCGTTGCCTTTTCTGCTGTTGGTGAAAGTTTAAACTCGCTATAAATTCTGTCATATTCCTCAGAGGAATAACCAAACACATTTGCCTTGTTATCAGCTTTGAACATACCAAGGAAATCTGCAGTGCGATTACTTTCAACTGTCAACGGGTAAACTGCAGAGGTGTATTCACCACTTCTAATTCTACTCGCAAAATCTTTTTGTTCCACAACCGTTACCGTACCATTAAGCTCAACACCGACATTCTTCTGCCAACAGCTTACAATATTCTTGGCAACACTCTCATTCTCTGCAGTACATAAAATGTCAATTGTAAGATTGTCTGTTTTAAGTTCTTTAAATGCTGTTTTAAGTTTTTCTCTTGCACCGTCAATGTTAGTTGCCAACACCAACGACTTATCCGTACTGAAACTCATAGCAGACGGAATCAGGTTTTTTGCAGTATTTTCTGTTACTGTTGCGGATTCAACACATTCTATTAACCCTTTTCGTAGGTTATGGTTCTGCATAGTTTCGTTGGATAGATTAAAAATCAACGCAGATGTTATGTTTTGAAAACTTGTTTTTGTTGTTTTTTTACTCAAAGTTCCAACAACGCTCTTGGACGATAGGAATCCTACCGAATAGGTTTTAGCATCAATTTTCTTTGCAATATCGCTTTCATCAGTGTTTACATAAAGCCTTACTGATGTGGGAACAGCCTTAAAAGAGCCTTGATAATCCGTGTTGTTTGTGAATCTGACAGATTCGTTTTCAACTATGTCCGACAAATAAAAAGCACCGTTTGAAATTATGTATTTTCTTTCAAGTCCGTATCTTCCTGCTGTTAGGTTAAAAAATTCCTCGTCACAAGGATATGCCACAGGTTGACTGAGAGCATAAATAAACTCATCAAATTTTCTTTCAAGAGTTATCTCCAGAGTGTAATCATTTATTACCTGAATTCCAAGGTCCGAAGGAGATGCTGTGCCATTATGGACCTTTTCAGCATTCTTAACAGCACTTAATAACTCATAGTCTGACGCGTTTGTTTCGGGTAAAATGGCTCTTGTTATACCAAAGGCAAAATCGTCTGCAGTAACCTTGCCTTCAATTTCAGTTTCCATATCTTCAATAAAAGATTGTGCTGACTTTGAAATAAAATATTTAATATCGTTATTAAGATAGAATGTGTAAACAAGTCCGTCGGCAGACACCTTATAGTCAGTAACGGCACATTTTTGAGGTTGGTTATTCTCGTCCAGTTTGAAAAGACCGTCAAAGGTATTGACAGCTACAATTTTTTCTCCTTGACTTTTTGCAATCTGCGGGTCAAAATGCTGTGGCATTTCGTTTATCGGGCAGGATAAATAAATCTCCTCATCGTCCGAGCAACCGCTGAAACAAGTCAGAAACAATATAAAAGCTATTAAAATGCATAATATTTTCTTGCTCATTTTATTCACCAATTACAAGTATAACAAAAAAAGTGGATTATGGCTACATTTTAATAAAAAATTTTACAAAAATATATCTTTTATTGTACTCCTTATGTTATAATGTATATATATTTTTTATGTGGGGAGAAAATTATGCCTTCAAACGATATTTTATTGATAATTTCAGTTATTATGTCTGCACTTTCAGTAATATTAGTGGCAGGAGTTTTGAAAAATTCAAAAAACAAGTCAAACGATGCACTTGAACAAAGAGTTGACCTTCTTAACAAAAACATCGGTGATGAATTTCATAGAATCCGCGTTGAAAATCAGAATTCGAATAAAGAAATTCGTGAGGATGTTAAAAAGAGTCTTGACGAGATGTCAGGTCGTATTGACAATATGAACAAAGGCAATTTTGAGCATCGGGAAAAGTTGAGTGAAATGCTTGTGTCAATGAGTGAGAAAAATGCAGAGCATAGCGAAAAGCAGAATAAAACTCTTGAAGATTCAATTACTAAAATGCAGGAGTCAAACGAAAAGAAGCTTGAAGAAATGCGAGTTACTGTTGACGAAAAACTTACTGCAACCCTTACAACACGACTCAACACTTCATTCAAAACTGTTTCTGACCAACTTGAAAATCTTTACAAATCCCTTGGTGAAATGCAAAAGCTTTCAACAGGTGTTACTGAAAATGTTACTGCACTTAACCGTGTGCTTACAAATGTTAAGGCTCGTGGCACTTGGGCAGAGGTGCAATTAGAAGGAATTTTAAATCAGACAATTCCAAATATGTTCCTAAAGAATGTGGCAACTGTACCCAATTCGCTGGACAGAGTTGAGTTTGCTATTCGCATTCCGTCAAGCGAAAAAGACGGAAAAGATATTTTGCTTCCTGTTGACTCAAAATTCCCTATGGAAGACTATGTCCGTCTTTGTGATGCTGCTGACCGTGCAGATGCAGATGCAGTAAAACAGGCACGAAAAGAACTCGAAAACAGAGTTTTGGGTGAGGCAAAATCAATTTCAAAATACATACATGTACCTGATACAACACCTTTTGCAATTATGTATCTTGCAACGGAGGGACTTTATGCAGAAATCGCATCATCAAGAACAGGATTACCTGAAAAAATACAGAATGACTATAATGTTATGATTGCAGGTCCTTCCACAATTACTGCTCTTTTAAACTCTCTTTCAATGGGCTTTAAGACTATCGCCATTAACGAAAAAGCAAACGAAGTCCGTGAAATTCTTGGTGCAGCAAAGGCACAGTATGAGAAATTCGGCGATTTGCTCAGCAAAGCCAAGAAAAAAGTTGACGAAGCAGGTAAAACCCTCGAAGATGCCGAACGCAAAAACTTATTTATTCAGAGAAAGCTTAAAAACATCGAATCTATTGACACAGTTTCTGCCGATAAACTTTTATTTGACGAAACCGATAGTGTTGATATATAATAGAAATGTTAAGTAACCATATACTTTATTGAGGAGGAAATGAAAATGTCTCTTAAACACGCTGACCTTATTGCACAGATGACACTTGAAGAAAAAGCAAGTATGTGCGACGGTCTTGACTACTGGCACTCACAGCCTGTGGAAAGACTTGGTATCAAGTCAATAAGCCTTAACGACGGTCCTCACGGTATCCGTAAAAAGGGTGACCCGGGTGACACACCAAAGGGTGAAACAAATCTTTTGAAAGGTGTTCCTGCTATCTGCTTCCCAACAGCTTCTGCAACTGCTTGCTCATGGGACGTTGACCTTCTTTACAAGATGGGTGAAGCTCTCGGTGAAGAATGCTTAAAGGAAAAGGTTTCTGTTCTTTTAGGACCCGGTACAAACATCAAGCGTTCACCTCTTTGCGGACGTAACTTTGAATATTTCTCAGAAGACGGTGTTCTTGCAGGTGAAATGTCTGCTGCATTTGTAAACGGTGTTCAGAGCAAGGGTGTTGGTACATCTCTTAAACACTATGCTGCAAACAATCAGGAAACCCGCAGAATGACAATTAACGCAGTTGTTGACGAAAGAACACTTCGCGAAACTTATCTTCTTCCTTTTGAAATCACAGTTAAAAAGGCTCAACCCTGGACAATTATGAACTCATACAACAGAGTTAACGGCACTTATGCTGCTGAAAACAAGTGGCTTTTAACTGATGTTCTCCGTGACGACTTTGGTTTTGAAGGTGTTGTTATTACTGACTGGGGTGCAGAAAACGAAAGAGTTCCCGGACTTCAGGCAGGTCAGGAAATCGAAATGCCAACATCTTCAGGTATCGGTACAAAGCTTATCGTTGATGCAGTTAAAGACGGTACTCTTGACGAGGCTGTTCTTGATGCAGCAGTTGATAAGATTATTGAAATGACAAAGAAAGCAGAAAAAGTCCTTGGCAAAACTTATACATACGATAGTGATGCTCATCACAAACTTGCTCGTGAAATCGCAGGTCAGTGTATGGTGCTTATGAAGAACGACAACAATGTTCTTCCACTCAAAAAAGATGCAAAAATTGCTCTTATCGGTGAAATGGCTCACACACCTCGTTATCAGGGTGCCGGTTCATCACTTATCAACCCCATCAAACTTGACTCTGCTTACAGCACAATGAAAGAAATGGGTGTTAACTTCACATTCTCAGCAGGTTACACTCTTAAAGGTAAGCAAAAGAAGGATATGGAACTTCTTCTTGAGGCAAAACAAGCTGCAAAGAATGCTGATGTTGCTGTTGTATTCGTAGGTCTTACTGACGAATATGAAACAGAGGGTAACGACAGAGCACATATCAATCTTCCACCTTCACACAACACACTTGTTGAAGAAATTCTCAAGGTTAATCCTAACACAATCGTTGTTCTCTCAGGTGGTGCATCAGTCCGTATGCCTTGGGCAGACAAAGTTCCTGCAATTCTTAATATGTTCCTTACAGGTCAGGCTGGTGGCAGTGCTGTTTGCGACATTATCTTCGGTGATGTTAACCCAAGCGGTAAGCTCAGCGAAACATATCCGCTTGCTCTTGAGGACAACTCAAGCTTCAACTACTTCCCGGGCACATCTGTTTCTGTTGAATACAGAGAAGGCGTTTATGTTGGTTACAAATACTATGACACAGCAAACAAGGAAGTTGCATTCCCATTCGGTCACGGTCTTTCATACACAACATTTGAGTATAGCGATATTAAGGTTTCTGCTGACAGCATCAAGGATACTGACACAGTAACTGTTTCATTCAAGGTTAAGAACACTGGCGATGTTGACGGTGCTGAAGTTGCACAGGTTTATGTAAACGATGTTGAAAGCACAATCTACCGTCCTGTTAAAGAACTTCGTGGCTTTAAGAAAGTATTCTTAAAAGCAGGTGAAGAAAAAGAAATTTCAATCGACCTTGATAAGCGTGCGTTTGCTTACTACAATGTTGAACTCGGCGACTGGCATGTTGAAAGCGGTGACTTCAAGATTTTAGTTGGTGCATCAAGCCGTGATATTAAACTTGAAGCAAATGTTTATGTTGAATCAACAGTTGAGGCTACTGTTCCTGATTACAGCAAGACTGCTCCATCATACTACGGTGCAAACATTATGAATGTTCCTGCAAACGAATTCCAGGCAGTTTATGGTAAGGAATTACCGCCATCACAGAGAGATAAGAATGCACCATTCACACTTCTCAATACAATTGAGGATGCTCAGGACAGCAAATGGGGTGGCAGAATTTACCGTCTTCTCATTAAGATGCTTGGTGCTGATACAATGGCAGGTGCGGTTGCTACACAGCTTCCAATCAAGAACTTTATCTCAATGAGTTTTGGTCTTTTCAGCCCTGAAATGGCAGAAGGTCTTATTCTTATTCTTCACGAAGATAAGATGGGTGCAGGTCTTAAAATCATCTTCAAGGGTATTCCAAACCTTATTAAGAATCTCGGCAAATTAAAGCAAATCTAACAATTGCATAAACGATTATGGCGGAGTTATGACTCCGCCATTTTTATTGGTATTCAAAGGTGATAGATAAATTGGAGTTTGTCGAACTAAATTCGAAATGCGAAATTCGAAATTCGAAATGTCGGAACTGCGTTGCAATTATAATCCGCTCCCTCTTAGAGGGAGCGGAAAAGAACCCGACAAATTCAAATTTGAAATATAAAAAGCAGGAGTGGAAGTCTGCAACTACGCAGTCAGCCTATATGCTTCCAAAAAATAAAGCGAGGAAAAAATCCTCGCTTTATAAATTTATTTAGGCTACACCTGTTATACGATATTCCACAATTCTACCGTTGGCATAATTTTGTGAACCTACAACAATATATTCTGCTGAGCCTGAATATTTATGCTTGAAAAAGTACATTCCGTCTCGTTCGCCAAGTCCCAGTTCTTTCATCGCATCTTCTTCAGTGTAATCATCACTCATATAAAAGTATCCGATTGTGCAACCATCTTTACAGTCACCATCACCACAGTATTCAGCAACTTTGATATGCCACAGTTCCTGTTTACTTAAATCAATACTCATACTTTCGGCATATTTCACTCCGTCACCATATTGAGTATTGAGTTGTCCTGTAATATTGAACATTTCTCTTGTGAACAAACCTGCAGGTGTCAGGAATAATAAAAGATATAGAATTACCACAATTACAAAAATAACAGTTATGGTTTTTAATGCTGTTTTCATTTATTTCACCACACCTACATTAGCCTCAGGTAAGTAGTAGCAAACAATCATACCTTCCTCATAGATAACATAGACATATCTTCCGTTATCATTATATGTGAGGAATTGAGAAACTGTATTATCAACTATTTGATGTGCTTTTTCTGTGTCTGTTACGGAAACTAGTGGATGACCTGCTTCACTGTACATCTTCTTTAACAAATCATACTCTGTGATGGTATCTTGCACAAGATACTCCATCATATCATTTCCGAACATATTAACATGCGAGTAGTTGAACATCAACTCGTTGTAATCTCCAAACCAATTATCAATACTGCCGGGGCCTTTGTAATCCTTTTTATATGCTTCAGCAAATTTAGCCTTTGCACCAACAAAGCTTAAAGCAGTATCCGTATAAAGAACTTCTTTGATTTTAAGTTCCTCGTCAGGAATATCGTATCCGTTGGCTTTAAGGAAATCAAGAGTATTTGTCATCTCTGCATACACAGGAATAGTATCAATAAGAAGTGAATATTTGTATGCAACTTCTTCCATTTCCTTATCAAGATATACTGTATTATCAACAGGTACATATTTATGATTCCAATGAGCAGGAGTCACTCCCGGCCAATCTGCATATACATCATTTGTGAAAAGCACGCCAACAGGACGGTTACTGTTTTTAAACAACTGCTCAAATGTCATCTTAGAAAGGTCCTTATAAAGTGCCTCGCAAAGCCCGTCAACATCGGCTATATAATTGATTTCTTTGTCAATTTCTATAAGCAAATCGCTGTCAGTAAAGCCCCATTTAAAACCTTTAAGATACCCTGTTGAGTCATATTGCGGATTTTGGGGTATATCGTCAATAAGATAATTCTCAAGAATTGCATCAATAAAATCTGAACTGTAAACAGTCTGAATGTATTTCAAATAAGTTTCTTCTGTGTAAATGTCAAAGCTTCTGTATCTAACTTTGTTATCTTTATCCCTTATTGCAAGTCTTACCGTGTCAATTGCATATTCTCCGTATTCCTCCTTTTCATTTTTAAGAAGTTCATATACGGAAAGAACTGCATCCTTGCTTTCATCGGTTGAGCTTTCAACAAAGTCTTCACCCGGATTCCAAGGATAAATATAGTGGATATAACAAGGGAGTGCGTTTGCCTCTATGGAAACACTTTTAACCTCTGCCTTGTCAGGAATTCTATTGAATGTTCCGAAAACTCCTGTTCCCATTACGAGCATACAAACAGCCAACGCACCCATAAGCACTCCGTACCAGCCAAGGGATTTTGTTGCAGTCCTGACTTTTCTTGTAAGAATAAGCTGTGCAACAAAATATGCTATTGCAGAAACAAGTGCAATAATAAGGAATAAAAGAAACAAGTTTATTTCGCCACCAATGGTATGTGCCATAACGAATACAATCCCTGCAACACCAAAGGTACAGATAACTGCTCTTGAAAGAGAGAATTTACCAAGTGAATTTGCGTGTTCTGCCTTTCTGCGATTAAACAATGCAACTGCCACAAAAAGTGCTACAACAGAAACAACTGCCCAGAATATTACAGGAAGAGTAAAGCCCAAGTCAACGCTGTATTCTTCAGGCACTTTAAACTTGTCGGGTGTTGTATCCATTTCCAAAAGCTTAAAAAGAGTTGTGCAGTTAACATAGTCTGAATAGTCATACATACCATCATAGGAAAAATGTATATACTCGTTATTTAAATTTGTACCCATTGACCAGGGGTTAAAAAGATTTTCCCAGACAATACTATCATCTATATGTGTAAAACCTTTAAGATAGGAAAGGGTCAAGCCTTGTACGGCATAAATTGCAAGGAACGGAATAAGTGTAAGAGAAACAGTTGAAACTGCAACCTCTACAATATTACCCGAAACCATAAGCATCAGTGATGCCAATGCAAAGCCCGTAACACCACTTACGAAAAGTAAGGAAGTGATATACAAAAACAACTCCAAAAGATGTGTTGAGTATCCGAAACAAGCGATGTTGATAATAAAGATTATCAGCATTGGCACTAACACAGCAACAAAAAGAGTTATGATTGCAGAAATAAGTCGGTTAACAAACATTGTAGTACGCTTGATTCCAAGACTTAAAAACACGTTTACCTGTTTTTTTGAAAGTAAAAATCCAAAGGATTTAAGTGCTGTCAACATTCCGCAAGCAAGCATACCCACAGGAAGAAGGTCAAACATATATGAAAATGTAGAGCTCGGAGCTAAAAACATTGTGTATTCATAATGCACTTTTTCCATCAAATAAGTTTCACTTGTAACATACTGAATTACAGGGAAAGTTATAAAGACAAAAAGTACAACTAATGCGATTGCAGGAAAAAGAATTGAACCCACAAGACTACGCTTAAAATCGTTTGCACTCACATTATTTTTCAAAGATTTTTGTGATGTCATATTTCTTTTCCTCCATTTCATTTAAGAATACCTCTTCCATTGTAAGTCTGTATTCATCCATCGCCATCGGAAGAAGTGCGTTGAGTTTTTGTTTCTGTTCAGCAGTATTTTTGTCAAAGATAATCATTGCAATTCTGCCGTCAATATCAAGAGATTTATACTGGATTCCTTTGAAATCAGCCTCTGTAACCTCACGGTCAAAAATAAGACGGATTTTACTGTAATTCTGTGAAATATCATATACAGAACAGTCCATTGTAAGCTTTTTACCGTTGATAAGACCGACATTATCACAAAGGTCGGAAAGCTCTGACAGATTGTGAGAGGAAATAATGAGGGACGCCTCTGTTTCTGCCATATATTCCATAAAAATTCTCTTTGTTACTTCTTTTTTCTGTGGGCCAAGTCCGTCAAAGGTTTCGTCAAGCAACAAATATTTGGGGCGGGATGCAAGTGCCAATATAATCTCTGCCTGACGTTGCATACCCTTTGAAAATCCTCTGATTTTTTTCTTTCCGTTAAGTCCGTAAACCTCTAAAAGATTGTTGAGAGTTTTATAGCTGAAATC
>JAZSBY010000031.1:0-22325 GCA_045602655.1 Candidatus Fimenecus sp.
CCCCCCTCAGTCAAATGCTACGCATTTGCCAGCTCCCCCTCAAGGGTGGAGCCCAATATAGCCTGCCCCCTGGAGGGGAAGGTGTCACCGTAAGGTGACGGAAGGGGGGATAAAACATCCCTACAAATTCAAATTTATTGAATAGCAACTCAAAATATCTACCCAAAAATTAAGACCACTTGAAACTCAAGTGGTCTTTTAATCTATCTTATACCGGCTACCATCTGCAAAATCCAACGGGTATCAATTGCAGATACTTTTCCGTCATTGTTCACATCTGCTAATTTCAGATAATGTTCATCCAATTCTCTTGTGCCTGCAACATGTTGTAATGTCCATCGAGCATCAATAGCAGAAACTCTACCATCACCATTCACATCACCGGGAATTTTTGAAATAGCAGGGAGAACTTCCTTTTCTACCGTTTCACACATAGTGCATTTGCGTTCTCTTTCACCATCTGCCTCTTCAGTTGGGGCAACAGTAACTACCCAATCTGTCCATTCGTGTTTAAGCTTTGGAATTTCGCCTTGAGATTCCATTCCGCAGTCCTTACATTTCCCTATTCTCAATCCGGGTTCCTGACAGGTTGCTTGTTTCTCAGTTGTGTACTCCATGCGGTGTCCGTTTGCTGTTCCGACTCTTTCAGTTTCTGCATTACATACAGAACAAACACCTTTTTCCACCTTGCCTGTCAGACAAGTAGCTTCAGCCACAGTTTCATAAACATACGAATGTTGTACGGGATATTGGAATTCAGTCTTTTTGTGAGAGCATCGTTCACACTCATGAATAATATATCCGCCACGGGTACAGGTTGGTTCTATAACACTGTACTGCTTGGTCATATTATGTGAAGAAGCACATGTACCAACTATAACACTAAAAGCTCCCACTATTTCTTTCTTATTGTCAATAGCATAAATTGATGTTATACCATCACCGGTTCCTGCAACTGCAGCTGCACCGTAATAATACTCCACACCATCTTCTGTTACCGTACCATATTCTGTTTCTAAAATGTTTGCAATATTTGCGTTCTTTGCAGAAAAAGTAAATGGTTCAAGACTGACTGCTGTTAAAACCTGATATTCTCCAACTTGTACAGAAATATCATATTCTATATCCGCGTGAATAACATTCTTAAGACTCTCGGTACTGTCCTCAAAGTATATCACTTTTTCTTGGTCAGGAGTTCCTGAATATATAGTACATTCAATAGGGCATCCTTCAAAGGCATTATCACCTATGTAAGCCACATTTCGTTCCATTGTAACAAGGTCTAATTTTGTACAACCCTCAAAAGCAGATGGTCCGATAGCAGCAACATCTGTAGGGAAATAAAAGGTTTCCATGCTTACACAAGATTGGAATGCACCCTGACCAATAACACCTAACCTACCTACAACAAGAAAACTCTCAAGATTCTTGCATCCGGCAAATGCATAGTCGCCGATTGTAACAACTCCTTGCAGGGTAACAGCTTTAATCTCGTCAACAAAAGCCTCCCAAGGACGATTATATGACCCGCTGCTGTATGTAAAATTCGGCATAATTTGTTCTTCCTGGTCAATACTGGAAATATACAAATCGTTATCGTATTCAGAATAGTGCCAACGCAAATTTCCGAATTCTCCGCTGGTTGGTGTTTCAACAGCCATAACACCATTTATGGCAAATACTGAAAAAACCATAATAATTGCTAATAAGATTGATAATGCTTTCTTCATTTTCCACATCTCCTGTATATAAATCTTTGTTACAGTAATTTCATTATATATTATAGAAATACAAAAATCAACAGATTGTGGTTAATTTGCAGATTTTTCCTATTTTAATACAAATTGTGGAGGTGTTAATTTAGTGATTTCATTTTTCTTAATTCAATAATAACCTTGTAAGATTATCTGCACTTTCTTTTGCCTTCTCAACATCCGAAAAATCCTTTATCAAGTTGTTGTACTTAAATCTCTCGTCCCTGCCTTCATAAAGGGATAGAATTGCTTTGTCGAGTAATGAATTTTCAACAGAGAGCAGTGTTTTGACTTTATCACTTGTTAAAACTGCTTTGTCTGTGAAAAATCGTGATACATTTATTTCACTTCGGGGACTGAAGGGCAGAAAATGGCTACTGTCTGAAATGCAAAATGAGAGTTTAAGCCTTGGAAACAGTAAAAACTGAAAAAAATCCTTGCCGAAATATGATGGTGATGCTATGAACTCTATTTTCTCTTTTACAGCATAATTTTTTATTACACTAAGTATAATTACTCCTGCAAAGCCTATTTCGTCTTGGATATTGATGATGTTTTCGCATAAGTCAAAAATGGTGTCATAATGAGTGTGAACACCCAGTGGAGCAGGTGATGAAAGGAACCGAATCTTGTTAACACCTTTTTCGCTTGTTTTTTTAATCTCTCTTAAAGTTAATCTGTGTATGAAGTTTACAGTTTTTTCTTCATCAAGATACGGTGAAAGCAAATTATGAAGTCTTTCTCTTACAAGTGAAGCCTGACCTAATACATTACAAGCATTTTTGTAATGGTTATTTTCTTTCGCCTTGCCAATCAGCACTTCACGGAGTAAATCTTCCTTATAAGTTTTACCGTTTGTTATGCTTATGCTCTTTTCCCATATTTCAGGCAAAATCGGTGAGATTCTGTTGAAACCACCATCTGAAAGTATATATGTGTTAAGATTTTTAATGTAAATTCCGTCAACAGACTCGTCATAAAAAGGATTGAAAAGTGTAATATTAAATCCGCGAAGGTTTTTTATGAGTTTTTTAAAGAAAATTGCTCTTTCAATATCGTCACCGTCACGGACTATGTAAACTCTTGATTTTGAGTCTTTTTTGTAAATAGTGTTGTATGCCGAGCAGTAACCGTGACTGCAAATAATACTTGAAAAATACTTTTCCACCTTTACCACCTCATACTTATACTATTCGGGTGCTTTAATTTTGTTAATTTATTGACATTTAAGTGTGTGTGATATATAATATTTGAGATAAAAATTTATAGGAGTGTATAAAATTATGCCATTAGTAAATGCAAAAGAAATGCTTACAAAAGCAAAAGCAGGTCATTACGCAGTAGGTCAGTTCAACATCAATAACCTCGAATGGACTAAATCAATTCTTCTCACAGCACAAGAGATGAATTCTCCTGTTATCCTTGGTGTATCTGAAGGTGCAGGTAAATATATGTGCGGCTACAAAACAGTTGTAGGTATGGTTGAGGGTATGCTTGAAGAACTTAACATTACAGTTCCGGTTGCTCTTCACCTTGACCACGGTTCATACGAAGGTGCAAAGGCTTGTATCGCAGCAGGATTCAGCTCAATTATGTTCGACGGTTCACACTATCCAATCGATGAGAATATCGAAAAGACAAAGGAATTAGTTGCAATTTGTGAAGAAAAAGGTCTTTCAATTGAAGCAGAAGTTGGTTCAATCGGTGGCGAAGAAGACGGCGTTGTTGGTGCTGGCGAATGTGCTGACCCTAACGAATGCAAGATGATTGCTGACCTTGGTGTTACAATGCTCGCAGCAGGTATCGGTAATATTCACGGTAAATATCCTGAAAACTGGGCTGGTCTTTCATTTGAAACACTTGCAGCAGTTCAGGAAAAGACAGGTACAATGCCACTTGTTCTTCACGGTGGTACAGGTATTCCGGCTGATATGATTCAGAAGGCTATTTCTCTCGGTGTTTCAAAAATCAATGTTAACACAGAATGTCAGCTTGCATTCCAGGAAGCAACAAGAAAATACATTGAAGAGGGTAAGGACCTTCAGGGTAAGGGCTTCGACCCAAGAAAGCTTTTAGCTCCCGGTTGTGAAGCAATCAAGGCAACAGTTCGTGAAAAAATCGAACTCTTTGGTTCAGCAAACAAAGCATAAAATAGTTTATTTTTTCGCAATACCGCGTGTCTTTCGGCTCGCGGTATTTTTTTGTAACAATAGTAGGGCGGGGTCTTGACCCAGCCGTATTTAATAAGAAAGGTCACTCTTCGCAACGCTCAGAATGACCTTGAATCTTTTAATATTCTATTTCTATTTCATTTTCACCGAGTTTGTTTTCGTATTTAACAACACCCTTGTTTGGCACATAAATTTCTGTTTTGATGTTATCAGTAAATCCTTTATCACAAGTCCATTTCAAAGTGAATTTTCGATTTTTACTGTATGTCTTGATTTCATCAATATCACCACATACTGCGACGGGATATGGTCTGTTGAAAACATCATTTAATTCATCTTTTTTGAAATCATATTCCCAGTAAACATTACTCCAATGGTATTTTTCAAACTCACCCATAATAAAGTCAATATGCTTAAGCCATTCGTGGCCGGGTGCTGCACCACCCCATTCGCCAAAAAGTATAGGAACATTCATTTTTAATTGGTTTTTTCTGATTTCTCTTAAAATACATCCCATCCTGTTTTTGCTTGAATATTTATTGTAAAGAGGGGAGTCAACAAAAATGTCGTAAGCGTGAGGTGAGTAAATGCCATTTTCTTTTGCATTTATTTCAAAGGGAAGTCCAAGGTTTGAATAGTAGTTATGCTCAAAGATATTGAAAACGCCCTTCTTATTTGCTGTTTTACTTATATTGTCAAAGAATGGTTGATAATAATCGTTGTTGAATTCGTTTGTGTATTGCTCCAATCCGTTTATTGCATCATAAAACTTTTCTTCACTGTCCATAGCTGTAAGGAGTTTATGAAGTCCTTTTCTTGTACGGATAAGTGAAAAGATTTTCAATGCCATTTTAGCAAAATTCCATTTATCGTGACGGGATTTAAAGTATTTTTCAAAGTCTACATTCTTGCCGTAAACTGTTTTAACAATGTTGGATACAAGATTCAAAAATACTTTTCTTCCGTCTTTGTGTATGTATGGCTCGTTAAAATAATCATAACCAATAATGTTGTTACAGTCCGAAAGTGAATCTGCAACATATTCCCACATTTTAATAAACTTTGTCTGTATGTTGTTACGATTAGTCCAAAAATCATAAAAGGCACTCTGTACACCCTGCATATAGAAATATCCCTCTGCCCAGATAGCAATTTGATGGGGATTAGGGTAGGAGGGGTCAATTGCCCATTTTGGTGCACCGTCACCGTGAAAATGGTGGGAGAATAAATCCTGATGCATATCAAGCATAATGTAGATGTTATTTTCTGCACATTTGTCAATAAATTCCTTGAATGCAGAAATCAAGTCATCATTATATTTACCTTCGTGTGGCTCAATGGCTGCCCAAGTAATGCCAAGACGGACAATGTTGACACCAACTGATGCCATATCTTCGAAAAGACTTTCTTTGAGAAGTTGTTTACGGGCAATAAATCCGTTTGTCCAGTGGGCTTTTAATGGAATGTTTATTCCACGGAATATTCTTTCCCTGCCGTGTTCATCTCTGATTTTTAAATTATCGCAATAAAACATAAATTATTCCTCGTGTTTATTGTGGTATGAACTCATTCTAACATAATAAATGCAGTAACACAATAAACAAATGGTTGATAAAGTGATTGTTATTTAGTATAATTATCTGTGAGGTGTTTATATGATTACTCCAACAATTAAACTTTACGAAAATGATTCATATATAAAGGAATTTTCTGCGACTGTTATTTCTTGTGAAGAAAAAGACGACGCATATTTTGTTGTCCTTGACAAAACTGCATTCTTCCCCGAAGGTGGCGGGCAAGATGCCGACAAAGGCAGAATAGGGGATGCAGATATCCTTGATGTGCAGATTGAAAATGATGTGATTTATCATAAAGTCAATAAGGCGTTTAATGAAAATGAAACTGTTGATTGTACACTTGATTGGGATATCCGATTTTCAAGAATGCAGAATCACACGGGTGAGCATATAGTTTCAGGTGTTATTCATAGTGTTTTTGGTTACAACAATGTTGGCTTCCATATGAATGATACTCTTGTGACCCTTGATGTTGACGGACCGTTAAATGATGAGGATATAAAGAAAATCGAACTCAAATCTAACAGAGCAATTTATGATAATAAGGATATAAAGGCCATTTATCCAACTGCTGAAGAACTGCCTGACTATGATTATCGTAGCAAACTCGACATTACCGAGGGTGTTCGTCTTATTGAGATTGAAGACTACGACCTTTGTGCTTGTTGTGCACCGCATGTTGCAAAAACAGGTGAAATTGGTGTTATCAAAATTTTAAGTTATATTCCATATAAAAAAGGCACAAGAATTGAAATGATTTGTGGCTTGTTGGCTTTTAATGATTACAGCAATCTTCACACCACAAACAAGTCAGTTATGAATATGCTTTCTGCAAAGAGATTTGAAATTGCAGAGTCCGTTGAGAGAATTCAAAATGAGCTGTCTAACACAAGGGCAGAAAATAAAAAACTTATGTCAGAAATGGCAACCCTTAAAATGGAAAAACATATCAATGGTAATACAGTTTGCGTATTTATTGATGGTGTTTCCTATGATGAATTGAGAAATTGTTCAAATTCGCTTGTGGAAGAATTTGAATATTGCTATTTATTCTCAAATACTGATGCGGACAATTATATCTATGTTGTTTCAAGTAAAGAAAACAATGTCCGTGAGTTAGTGCAAAACTTAAATAAAACCTTTAATGGTAAAGGCGGAGGACGGGATACTTACGCACAGGGCAAAATCACAGGAACAAAAGATGATATATTGAAACATCTTATGCAGAAAGTTTGAATTTATGGAAGACATTTCAATAGCAAAAAATAGGGGGCGGATGTGACATTCGCCCCTACTATTATTTGTCAAAACTAATTATTTCTTTTCATTTATGAATGCTCTGAAAAGTGGCAGGCAGGATGAAAAGAATTTTTTATAGCTTTCGCAGTAATCTCTGTCAGCTCTTGAACGTTTACAACCACCGGCACGACATACGAGATATAATTTACAGGTTTTGCACTTTTCGGGTACAACAAGGCTTTCTCTTAAAAAGTCTATCGCCTTTTCACAGTGTGCAAGGGTGTCAAAATTCTCATTTTCGTCGTTGATATTACCTAAAAGCCACTCGTCAGTACAGTAAAAGTCGCAAGGATAAATATTACCGTTACCCTCGGCAACAAACTGGTGCATACAATGTCCGCACATGCCACATTGTTCCGTAGGATTTCCTAAAAACTGATGAACGATATTGTCAAACCAACGAATACTTGTATATTGACCTCTCACGTAATCCTTAACATAGTGATTAAACCCTTTTATAAGAAAATCAGCGTACTGTTCAGGCGTCATATAAAGCTCACTTTCAGTGGTGTCACCAAAAGGGCGAAGACAGGGGATAAACTGCAGATAACGAAAACCTTTACTTCGGAAGTACTTATAAATTTCATCAATATGGTCTGCACAATACCCTGTAAGAACAGTTAAAATATTAAACTCAACCTTGTTTTTTTGCAATTTTTCAGCGGCTGCAATAATCTTAAAAAAAGCATTTTCTCTGTTTGCGTCAACACGGAATTTATTGTGTTCAAAGTTACCGTCAAGGCTTAATCCCACAAGAAAGTTGTTGTGGTGAAAAAACTCGCACCACTCGTCAGTCAAAAGTGTACCGTTTGTCTGAGTACTGAAATAAATCTGACTGTTTAACCTGTTTGCAGATTTAACCTTGTCAACAAAATGCCTGAAATAGGGGAGTCCTGCCATTAAAGGCTCGCCACCCTGAAAAGCAAAAGCCACACTTTCACCATTGGCAAAGTGTAGTGCCTTTTCTATTAAATTATCCGTTGTGGAGTCCTGCATAATGCCAAAAGAGGATACCTCACGCAGTTCGGTGACATTGTGATAAAAGCAGTATTCACAACGCATATTACAAAGGCTTGAAGCAGGTTTAATCATTATAGAAAGTGGTGGCATTGTTAATTTTCACTCCCTTTTTAGAAATACACCCCACATTTCTGTGGGGTTTTAGTTTAAAGGATTATTTGTAATATTCGTTATTTATACCACGGCGATTGTCCTTAAAGCCTTTCATAACAGAATCCATCAACGCATCCATTTCTTCTGCAATTTCAGGATATGTACCTGTACGCTTGTAGCTTTCGCTCTTATCGTCGTTAAGAATGAACAACCAATTCTTTCTTGTTTTGTCGAAGAATGCTGGGTTGTCATTCTGCATCTTACGGAAATATTTAAATGTTACATACTCGTTTTCAGTAAGAACAGGGTATTTATAATCTTTGTATTCTTCTCGTGAGAGAACATCCTTTGTTTCTGCTGTGTATTGAATTGCTTTAAGCTTTTCACGTTTCATATGGAGAATAGGGTGTTCAACAGTATGAATTGCAGTGTCCTGTGTAAGAACGGGCATCATTGAAACGCCATCAATTGTTCTGTCCATCGGAAGATTGTTTTCAGTGCCACTTACTGTAATTTCACAAAGGTCAATGAGTGTTGGGAACATATCACAGAGCACACCACTCTGAGTTCTTGTTTCACCTTTTTCCCAAAGTCCACCGTTGTTTTCCCACTTAATCATAAACGGTACTTTCTGACCTGCTTCATAGGCAGTATATTTACCACCGCGAAGTTCTCCGGTTGAGCCTTCAAGAGCAGGACCATTGTCACTTGTAAAGACAATGATTGTATCGTCCATAACACCAAGTTCTTCAAGAGTGTTAAAGAGTTCGCCAAGGTAGTAGTCAAATTCTGTAACACAGTCAACATAAGTACCCATACCGGTTGTGCCGTCAAAATCATCACCTGCAAAAACAGGACCGTGTGGCCAAGGTGTTGCATAGTAAGCAAAAAACGGCTCGTCAGAATTAGTAACCTTATCGGTAATCCAGTTGTTGATTTCTTCGTGAATCCACTCACTTAATTTGCTCTGGTCTTTTTTACCGTCAACAAACATTTCATCAGTACCGTGAACGATTTCATATTCACCATTTTCTTCAGCAACATGGTAGAAAGGATTCATATCATTAACGTGGTGGCTACCATAGAAATAATCGAAGCCCTGATTTGTAGGAAGATATTCACCATAGTCGCCTAAATGCCACTTGCCGAATGCACCTGTGTTATATCCTGCATTCTGGAAAACTTCGGCAATTGTGATTTCGTCACCCAACATACCGTCAGCATTGTTACCCATCTCAATTGAGTTGAAAATTCGTGTCGAAGCAAAAGGTGAGAATGTATCGAATGTTGGATAAATAACATTGTCAGCATATCCACGGAAAGGATAACGACCTGTCATAAGGCTGAAACGAGCAGGTGAGCAAACAGAATATGCAGAATAGAAATTATCAAAATTAAGTCCTTCTTCGCCGATTCTGTCCATATTAGGTGTGTCATAAATAGCACCGTTAAGAGAAATGTCACCATAACCCATATCGTCCATCATAATGAAAAGAACATTTGGCTTGTCAGCGGTATTTTTATCCACTTTTTTGAGATAGTCGTCGTGACCCTCCCAGAGTCTGTCTACATTTGGCTGTGAGCGAAGATTCATTGTAAGGACATAAAGTACGGTTGTACCTGCAAGAAGGATACTCAATGCAGTTGTTGTGAAGAATTTAGCACCTTTTTTGCTAAAAGACTTTTTGCCTACGACAAAGAGAGCCACAAGAGCAATAATGCAGGGGAGAAGAAGTAAAACATTACCACCTAAACGAACAAAGAAATTGTAATTACCAGCACCGGAAAAAAGAGGATTTTCCTGGGATGTCCATCCGGCCTTACCGCTGGAAAAAGCACCAAAACCTGCGTCAGCACCCCAAATAGCATAGTATAGTGCAATTGAAATGCCGGAAACAGCATAACCGATAAAATTCCATAAGTACAATTTTTTGAAAATCAAAAGTCCAAGAATAATAAGTGCGGAAACTATACACATATATCCTACATTCACAACTGCCAATATATTGAGTCGCATAATCTGGAGAGCAAGTGCTACGACAAGTCCTACAATCATAATAATTATAGGGAAAACTTTCTTTGAATTGTCAAAAACAACGCCTTTTTTCATTTTTATTCCTCCTCGTATTTTTGAGATTCTTCAAGTATCAATTTATGCACCTTTTCGTTAAGTGCTTTGACCTGCTCACGATTCATATCGCTGGTTTCAATAGGGTCGAGAATTGTAATTTTAATGTCAGTGGGGGTAATAACATTGTTACTGCCCTCGAGGACCTTATGTACATTTCGCAAATATATAGGAACAACTGTAACACCTGTTTTCTGTACGATTTTGAATGCTCCGTTTTTAAATTCGTCAGGTGTGTTTGAAAAACCTCTTTTTCCTTCGGGGAAAACCACCATTGAAAAGCCATTTTTTATCTGTTCTGCAGTCTTGTTAAGAGCTTTTATGCCTTCTCGTGCATTTTCCTGATTGATGGGAACACATTTAATTATATGGCTGATTTGCTCAATAGCAAAAAATTTGTTAAGTTGCATTCTCATTAAAAAACCAAAATCAAAATCCTTTAATGCATGCAATAGAACGGGAATGTCGGCATAGCTCTGATGATTTGGGGTAAAGAGAACCGGACGGTCTTTAGGTATTTTTTCAATACCCTCAACGGTAATGTTAAGCCCGGCAGCATTTACTGCAAATTTTGCCCATTTTTTTACAGCCTTAAATCCGAATTTGTCTGCTTTTTCCTGCTTACCTTGATTCTCAAGGAATTTGTGATAAAAAATCTTTGGTTCCATAACAAGAAAAAGGTGACCGAAGATTTTTATAAATGCTTTGTAACTGAATGCTTTCGCCTTGAAATTTTCCATTGATTTATGCCTCTAAATACTCAATATATTCTTCTAAGCACATTCCCAGCTGGTTGATTTTCTTTGCGTGCTCAACACCAACATATCTGAAGTGCCAGGGTTCATACATAATTCCCGTAATGTCTGTTTTATCTTTTGCATAACGAAGGATAAAACCATAGTTTTCTGCATTTTCCGTAAGCCATTTGAATTGTGGAGTCTTCTCAAAGGATTCCGTAAGGGTGTAATTGCCACTTTCGAGAATATCAAAGCCTAAGCCCGTATTGTGTTCACTTGTACCTGAGAATGTTCTTTCACGATTTGCCTTGTTTATGGCATCAATTTCGGAAAGGCCTTGATTTTTATATGTGTTGACCGAACGGGTGAATAACTTATCCTGCAAGTAGATACTACGGTATGCAGAAACAAGATTAAGTGGAACGCCTGCCTCTTTAGCAGCAGCAAACATATCCTTGAGTGGTTGGTAGGCTGCTCTGTCAACAGCCTTTACAGAGTTGTGCTCCTCACAGTTGAGATACATGGCATCAACATATTTTCCATTTGACCAGTAAACTAAATCCCACTTAAAATCTTCAGGGAGTTCATACTGCCTGTTCAAAAGCATTAAATTTCTACCGTGCTTGAAAATATCAGCAGGAACTGCATCCGGAGAACGGTATCTGACTGAATCATAGAATGATTTTGTAACCGGAACAGAAGGGGTTGTAGGTTTTACAGTAACATCTTCTTGAGTTGATGGTTCTGTTGTTGGGTCAGTTGTGGGGTCGGTTGGTGCTTGAGTAGGAGCGTCTGTTGAAGGTTGGGTGTCTTTAACACTGCCGGATTGCTCGGTACTGTTGCCAACTTGCACATAATTATCCTTAGGGTTTTCCCTATCTTCTGAAGATGTTATTGCGAAAACTACTGCAACAACAACTGCCACAACAGCAAGTATAATTAAAACTATTTTTATTTTGTCGGGATTAGACCTTTTCCTGTTTGCCATTTTTCACAACTCCTTTATTTCTGTTAATTATACCATAAATACAGTAAAAAAGACAATACCCAACTGCAAATATAAGGGTAAAAGATGCATGGAAAGTAAAATGAGAAACTATTGACAAATGAGCGGTTTTGTTGTAAAGTATAGGAGTGAATGTTTAACTTTTGAAAGGGGTTAAAAAATATGGCAAAAAAACAAATGACACCTGAAGAATATAAGGCAAAGCTTGAAGTTAAAGCAGCTAAGAGTGAAAGATTTTCAAATGTATTTCTTTCATCAATCGCAGTTTTACTTGCAGTAGTAATTACATTCAGCTTAGTTTCAATTTCATACACTACAATGGGTATGGTTGGAAAAACTAATGTTCCTTCAGGCACAGTTAATAACGGCGGTGCAACTAACAATAATGGTGGCGTTTCAACAGATGATGCAGTTATCGGTGATACTACAACTCCCGGTGACACAACAGTTCCCGGTGGCGATGCAACAACTCCCGGTGGTGACGCAACAACTCCCGGTAACAGTGGAACAACCACAACTCCCGGTGCAGCAAACGAAAATCAGGAAATTCTTGATATGTACAAGAAAGCTGTTGCTGCTGCAAGAACAAAGTCAAAGTCAGTTATCCGTGTAAAAGACGGTGCTATTAACTATAAGGGTGTTGCTGAAGCAGGTAAACTTTCAAGCGTTGCATCTACTCTTATGGGTATGTTTATGGTTAAGGATGAAGCTTCAATTGAGGAAAAGAATGAACAATGGGAAAAAGAAAAGCTTCCTAACGCAAGTGCCCTCACACTTAATGGACTTCAGAAGATTTCTCGTCAGGATAAGGGCAATACATATGTTATAACAGTTGTTGCAAAGAATGCTACAAATCCAAAGACAAATGCTGACGGTGTCGGTTCAGTTGCAGGCGTTATTGAAGAAAGTCAGATTACAGGAGCAATAGGCTCTGTTCCAGGTCTTACTTTGGAAGGCATCAGCATAGATTATGAGAATGTTACTGCAGTTGCAACAGTTGACAAGGCAACAGGTAACCTTATTGCACTTAACATTAACGCTCCTTGCTTCCTTAAAATTGCTCACGCAAAAGTTCCGCTGCTTGGTGAGATTGACAATGCAAAGGTTGGTATTCAGGTTATCACAGAATATAAGATTTCTTACTAATTAAAATTGCATAACAAAAATATGACCTGACTTGATTGTCAGGTCTTTTTTTATCTTTAAATGTGTAGATTATAATTTATATATTACTTTATTATTTGTTTTATAGGCACGATTATTTCGTGGGGTGGTACACGATATTTTAGTGGGGTGGTACACGACATTTTAGTGGGGTACTACACGATTTTTTCGTGGGCTTCAATTTTCTCATCTTATATAAAATGAAGAAACTGCAAATTGCAATGCAGTTTCGACATTTTGCACTTTATTCTTCTGTCTGTTTACCTAAAAAAGATGCAGCGACGGAAACAAGCTTGATTTCCGTCTGTGAGGGCATACTACCATCAGAATTTAATAGCATTACAACAGCACCTGCAACATCGCCACCACCGATAATCGGAAAAGCAAGCCCCGCCTCTTTTTCCTTGTCGTTTAATGGATAAAGTGCCTTTGTCTCAGGGGAAGCAACATAATTTTCACGATTCTCCATAAGCTCTTCCAACTCATGGGAAATATGCTTATCCATAGCATCCTTTCGTGGCATACCCGAAACTGCAATAACATGGTCACGGTCAGTAATAATCACAGGCAGATTTGTTGCCCTGTGCAAAACATCCGTGTATTGACCTGCAAATTCCGATAACTCGCCAATTGGTGAGTATTTTTTGAAAATAACCTCACCATCAGCAGCGGTAAAAATTTCCAACGGGTCTCCTTCACGGATTCTCATAGTCCTACGAATCTCTTTCGGAATAACAACCCTTCCCAAATCGTCAATTCTTCTCACAATCCCAGTTGCTTTCATATGTTAATCTCCTCTTTTTTACAAATTAAATGTGATATTAGTATCACACTTTTTGTAGAAATTATGAGCAGATTTTCCAAAAGATTTTGAATCAAAAAAGAACCCCACCTGAATAGAATTTTCAAGTGGGGCATCATTTAGTCTTATACTATATTATTTTTTTGAAGCCTTTTTAGCTCTGAGCATTGCTGCGTGTGCTTTCTTTTCTGCTTCAACACGCTCTGCTTCTAAACGAGCATCTTCCAATGCTTTTTCGTGTCTTGCCTTTGCATCTTCATAAAGGCTTTCAATTTCTTCAAGTTTTGTATAGTTTTCAGCCTGAATTAAAAGCTTCTGTGCCTTGATTACAGGACGAGCAGCACGAGTATAAAGTGAGTTTTCAGTTGTTGCATTTTTGATTTCTTTTTCAACAAGGCTACGCTCTTTTTTAAGTTCTTTGATTTCTGCCTTATATTGGGCGACAGCATCTTTATCTTTAATGTCTTTAGCATTGTAAAGATTATTGTATGCATCCTCAATTTTTGCAGAAATTTCATCTTCACGGTCAAAGAGTTTCTCAAATATACTTGAATCAAATTCAAAGATGTTGTTATTGAAATTCTTCCTTGCAACTTTTTGAGCATCAACAAAGTCTTTCGCAACAGAAATAGCGTTCTTTCTGAATTCTTTTTCTTCCACCGTGCTCTTTGGTAAAGCCCTTGCATCAGCGAGTTCGCTACGGCTGTAATTATAAATTGCATCATAACCTAAAGAAGCAGTAGTTCTCGCTTGTTCAAGTTGAATTTTACCGAATGGAGTGTTAAAACGAGCCATTTCTTCAAGAACAAGTTTTGAAATTTCAATATCAACATTGTATTGCTTTGCAGCGTTGTATTCTTTCTTTGCAGCCTTCTTTGATGCCTTATCACTTGCCTGTTTTATTGCAAGTTTGTATTCTGCAAGAATTTTTGGCTGTGCATTTTCAAGCTCTTTTGCCTGCTTGATTATATCAATCGTTTCGACAAGGTCACTGTCTTTAAGAATACCGTTGCCATAGTCTTCAAACAATGCTCTGATTTTAAGAACCTTAATAATACCCTGTTGCTTAACTTCCGTAAGGTCGTAGAAGAAATAAGGAATAACATTCAATGCTGCACCAACAACAGATGCTGCAATTAAAACACCAAAAATAGCTATAAATGTTTCTTTATGATAAAGAACATTATAAACATTAGTTGGGTCATCAAGAGGACCTTCTTGAGCAATAATCAAAGGCAATAATTCCTGAAGTTTTTCCTCGTTAAAGCCGACTTTTTCGTAAATTGCAGGAAGAACAGAACTTGTAGCCATTGTTACAACACTACCGATAAGTCCCACAGCAGCAAACATACCGTCAATTCTTTCGCCTGAAACATATTGCTGATAGTCACGGATATCGCCGTTGATACTTGGTGAAAGGATATGTCCGAACGCACCGACAAGAGCATTCATCCAAAGGCAGATGAGAACAAGCCAAATCATAATGCTCATATCTGCGTATTTTACGATAGGATAAATAGCACCGATAAAAACAATGTTTAATGAATTTATGAGAAGGAGAGTTTTGCCTTTACCGATTTTCTTAATTGAAATCGGAGCTAAAAGCATACCCCAAAGAGATGCGTTTCCGTAAATGGTGGTAATAAACGCATATTGACCCGCTGTACATGCGTGCTGGTAGGAATAAAGCCAGTTGAGAATGTTGAAACAAGCACCTTCAAGGAAACCTAACCAACCTGCAAGTGATGTAATCCAAAAGTACTTGTTTTTTGTAACTTCACGAAGTGCATCCATAAATTTAATCTGAACAACATGAGTTTTTGCCTGAATAATTCTTTCGTGAGTGTTTGCATAGACAATGATACTGAGGAAAAGACCTAAAATAAGGATTGGTACCCAAATATATCTGTAAATTCTGATGTCATTAAGGTTGCTGGTGCCTATAAAGTTCTTTGCAAAAAGCGGAATGATAATACCTGTAACTGAAGGACCAAAGGATTCAACAACAGCTTTGATAGATGAAACATTTGCTCTTTCCTGAGTGTTAGGCGACAAAACAACTACGTAATTGTAATATGCCTCATAAAGGAAATTATAAACAAATTGGAAACCGATGTTAAAGAGAAGAACAACAACACATTTTGTAACCTGACTCTCCATTTTTTCATAAGGCATCCAGAAATAACCGATTGCTAAAATAACGGTTGGAATACCCATTGAAATGAGATACGGTCTGTATTTACCTTTTTTGTTTCTTGTGTTGTCAACGATATATGCTCTTAACATTGTAAGAGGGAAACTGATAACAACTGCAATAAGGTATATGTAATACAGATTCATCGGTTCAATACCGATGGTATTACCAACGAAAACATTTGTTGCAGATAAAAGTACGGATGAAACGCATTGAGTAATAAATCGAATACCCATACCGCCACCTGCAAGAGCTGCAATCTCTTTAATTGGCATATAATTGCCTAATGGTGGTGTTTTCCAATATGTTTTCACATAAGAAAAACCTTCCTTAACTTTATTGATTAAAGCCATTTTTTCACTCTCCTGAATTCATTTTATAAAAGTATATCATTTATAATAAAGCAAATCAACAACCATTGTTGTTTTTAAAATATCTTTCCACCAAGTCGTCAGTATCTTTAAGATTGATTCTTTTGGATGCTATATAAGTTTTAAATGCTTTACCGTCACTGGTTTTTGCTTCCGGACTGAATTTGCCATAACCACAGATAACGAAGGTGTCATCTGCCAACACAACATTACCACAGTAGCCTGTATCTGAACCTGCATAGTATTCAGGCTTGTTTTGGTCTTCAAAATAAATATGAGCTATTTTTATTCTGTAATCGCCCTCTGTACCGTTTTTCAAATCTTCGTATGTACCAACCCAAGCAATAAGACCTGCACTTATCCAACCTCGTTTTCTATCGATTTTCTTTGCATAAAATTGAGCTTTATCTCCTCTTTCAATGGAACGGAAGGTGATAAGGAGTCTGCCATCGGATGTGTATTCTGCTTTGTGTCGTTCACCGTTTAATGCTGCGGGTGATTCCTTTGGTTCACTCCAAGTTTTACCTTCGTCACTTGAAAAAGCAACCATTGAGTTTACTGTTTTTGACTGGCTTCTTGCAATAAGACAAAGTTCATCGCCTTGACCGTTTTCCGAACGGATAACTTCAATTTCACACATCTGTGCATTTTTCTCTATATCACGATGTGGTGCAAGGTATTTTTCAGGAGTGCTCCATTGCATATTCCCGTTTTCGTCAAAAGAAAGAATTGTTTTGTAATTATAAAAATCAGAATCGTGGAAAAATCCCATCCACTTATCAACAAATTCACCGTTCTCTTTGAGCCTTGTAAGACTTGCCATTGCAACTATCGGCACTACCGAGTAATCATCTTTAAAACTGAAAAATCTTTGAAATTCTGTCCAAGTTTTGCCTTCGTCTTGGGAAATTGAACATTCAAATCCACCGGGAGTTTCCATACCGTGCCATTTAGAATTAGCTGAAATAAGAATCAACTTATCAGGAGTACCGTCGGAAAACTCAAGTCGATATATTGTGGGCGTTTCAAGTGAGTTTTCCCAACTTGAAGGAGTGTTTTCAATTGTACTGCTCCAACTTAATCCACCGTCTTTACTGACTTTGTTGAGAATGGCACCTTTGCCGTGACCTTTTGGATAAACCGTTAAAATGTCTCCGTTTTTAAGAAGAACACTATCAGGATGTGCCATATAGTCATTTGTGTCATCCACAGTTGAAAACTGATATAGATAGTCATACTGTGTTCCTTCAAGTTCCTGAGGCATTTCACTTAAGTCAAGCTCCGGTATGGTATAATCGCTACCGGTGAACTTAGAAGGACCAAATTTTATTACACAAAAGGTAATAAATAAAGCAATTGCTACTATGACTGAAATAATAACTGCATATTTCATTGTTAACACCTACAATCTAAACATAATAAAGTAATTATACTATTTAAATTAAGGAAAAACAAGATGAAGAAAATACCCTAGTAGTATATACGAAGTTCTTTAGAAACAACAACCTTTTAAATCACACAATTTTATGTTGAATTTTGCATTTTGTTGTAATATAATATGTTTTAGTTTTTTAGAGAGGAGGCAAAGCAAATGAGTTTTTTCGGTGGTGCGATTACTGTATCAGGTATATCATTTTTATTGTTTTGCGTCTTTTCTATTCTCGTTTTGGGTTATGCTCTCGGAAGAATAAAAATTAAAGGCATTTCCCTTGGGGATGCAGGTGTTTTTATCGTTGCCTTGTTATTTGGTGTTTTCTTCTATGAGCCTTTGGAAAATCAACTTGGGGTGAGTCTTGCAGGTAAATCCCTTGAAATTATCGAAAGCTTAGGACTTATCCTTTTTGTAAGCTCTGTCGGGTTTGTTGCAGGACCCGGATTTTTCAATAATCTGAAGAAAAACTTTAAATCCTACGCACTTTTAAGTTTTGCCATTGTCCTTGCAGGGGGATTGTCTGCTATCGGTTGTATTTTCGTAGGCAGAGCAATCGGATTTGGATCGTCCATTGAAACAAGCGAAGGCTTTACTGCTATGATTGTGGGTCTTTTGTCAGGCTCAATAACCTCAACTCCTGCCTTTGCTGCCGCCAAAGCTACAGTTGCAGAGGAATATACAAATTTAGTTTCCGTAGGTCACGGAATTTCATATATCTTCGGTGTTGTGGGAATAGTCCTATTTGTGCAGATTATTCCAAGGCTCACAAAAGCAGATATGACACAAGAAAGAGCAAAAATTTCTCTTAATAAGCCAACAGCCACAAAAGAAATATATAACGGTAAATTGATTAAGCTTGATGCTCACGGACTTGCTGTATTCTTCCTTTCGGCAGTTTTAGGCGTTTTCTTGGGAAAAATCACAATTCCCTTAAGCTCTGACGGTTTTGACGGTGCTTGTTTCTCACTCACTACAACGGGCGGATGTCTTTTAGCATCTTTAGTCTTTGGGCATTTTGGCAGAATCGGAAAACTTTCCATTATGCCTGAACAGTCAGTGCTTAAACTTTTCAGAGAATTGGGACTTGTCCTGTTCCTTGTAGGTGCGGGAATTCCCGGTGGTGCAGATTTCGTAGCAAATTTTGACCCCATGTATTTTGTCTATGGTATTGTAATGACCGTTATCCCGTTACTCGTAGGCTACCTTTTTGCAAAATATGTGCTTAAACTCAGTTTGCTTAACAATTTAGGTGCAATAACAGGTGGCAGAACAAGCACTCCTGCCTTGGGAACACTTATCTCAGTAGCGGGGACTGAGGATGTAGTTGCAGCCTATGCGGCAACCTATCCCGTGTCACTGATTTTGGTTGTTATCGTTTCCCAGTTAATTATAATTTTCTTTTAAATATCAAGTAGTAAAGGACTTTCGGTTTTCTAGTTCCGTAAGTCCTTTTAATTTTTTTATTTTTCTTGAAACAAAAAACGATTTTTGTTACTCTTATATTATGAAAGGGATTTTTTAGCAACTTCTGTTGGGAGGTATGATTATGAGTAAAGAAATCAAAAACCTTGTCCAGTCTGCTATGGCAGGGGATAAGAATGCTTACGGCAACTTATATGAGAATTATGCGACTGATATGTATCGGTTTGCCCTTGCTGTGTGCAAAAACAGTTTCGATGCACAGGACGCTGTGCAGGAAACAGCAATTTCTGTTTTTAAAAGTATATCATCCTTAAAAAAACCCGAGAAATTCAAATCCTACCTTTTCTCGTCCCTTTCAAATACCTGTAAAAGAATTTTATCTAAAAACAACAATACAAATGAGTTTGAAGACACAGGCTACACGGATAGTGAAATTGAGTTTTCAATTCCCGTTCGTGAGGCGTTGGAAAAGCTTGACGATGTTTCAAAAGAGATTATTCTTTTGTCCGTTGTGGCAGGGTTTAAATCCCACGAAATCGGCAGAATAATGGATTTGCCGTCAGCAACGGTGCGAACAAAGCAAAAACGAGCCTTATCAAAACTCAGAGAGGAGTTGGAGTTATGAAAAAAGATATAAAAAATGCACTTGATGAAAAAATGCAGGTCAAATTTCCTGAAAATCTTAATAAAGAGAATATTTTATCAAAATTAGAAAGCACAGAAACCAATGTTATAGAAATGCCAAAGAAAAAGAATACTGCAAAGAAGATTTTACCGATTGCAGCATCCTTTATGGTGGTTGTGGGTCTTGTGGGAATGTATTTTGGATTAGGATTAGGCAATAAAAATGCTCCTGCTGTAAACGAAAAAGCAGAAGTTCAGCAATACGAGTCCTATGACAAAATTTATGAAAGATTTGACGAACTCCACAAGGAAAGCAAAAAAGACAATATCCTTAATGGATTTTTCGAATATGCGGACGGGGAAATTGCTGAGGGTGATATGTTAGCAGATGGTAGTGCAGCACCCGAATCAGCAGTTGGCGGAAGTGTTGTAACCGACGATGCTGCTGTTAATATGAATGAAAGTTCTAATAAGGATTTTGGTCAGACAAACACCCAGGAAAAGGATGTTGATGAAGGCGACATTATCAAAACTGACGGCAATTATCTCTATGTTGTAAATTCAGGATTGAATTCACCTGTTTCCATAGTCCAATTAGAAAATGACGAAATGAAAAAGGTGGCAGACATTACTCTTGAAGAAGGCAAGAATATAACTGATATATATATCTATAATAACCGTCTTGTAATTCTTGGCAATTGTCATCGTCAGAATAAAAACATTCAAACAAACTCAACTGATGATGTTGCAGAAATCTATACTGATAGTTGTGTTGTGTCCTGGGGTGATACTTTTGTAAAAATTTATGATGTTACAGATAAAGCATCTCCTGAAAAAGTGACAGAATATGTGCAGAACGGCAATATAGAATCAAGCCGAATGATAGGTTCAAAACTTTATACAATCAGCACATATTATGTAAATGTTCGCGGTGAAAACTATCGTGATGATTGCATACCTGAATTTGCAGTTAACGGTGTGTGTGAAAAAGTTCCTGCAGATGGTATTTCTATTGTAGAAGATACAAAGTCTACAACGTATGCACTGATTACAACTCTTGATGTTGAAAATGACAAAGAGCCTCAATGCGAAGCAGTTTTAGGACAATGCGATAAATTATATGCATCATCTAAAGGAATGTTTTTAAGTGAGACTAATTGGGACGACAAATCACAGGAAACAACAAAAGTTTATCGTTTTGAATACACAGAAAAAGGTGTGGAGTATAAGGGCAAGGGCGAAGTTCCCGGCTACATCAACAACCAATTCTCAATGAGCTATGACGGTGAGTATTTCCGAATCGCAACAACACAGAATAAGACCGTTGTTGACGGGTTTAGTATTACAATGTCCGTTGATGAAAGAGCTAACAACCTTTACATTCTTAACAATGATATGAAGATTGTAGGTAAGGTTGAAGATTTGGCAAAGGGCGAATTGATTAAATCAGTGCGTTTTGTAGGTAATATGGCTTATGTTGTTACATTCCGTCAGACAGACCCGTTGTTTGTAATTGACTTGACTGACCCTGAAAATCCAACTGTTAAAAGCGAACTGAAAATACCGGGATTTTCTGAATATCTTCACCCGATAGCTGATGGCTATTTAATTGGTGTTGGTAAGGATGGCACACAGACCGGGGCCACGGACGATTGCAAGGTTTCACTTTTCAATGTGACAAATCCTTATGAGCCAAAGGAAACAGTTTCAATTCCTGTTACAGGTGATAATGGTTATTCTTACACGGAAGTTGCCTATAACCATAAGTTATATATCAACCTTTCTCAGTCCGATTTTGCAGTTCCGTTTACGGTAAACTCTTATTGGAATAACGGGATGCGTCAGCAAGACAACTTCTATATCAGATATAGCTTTGAAAACGGTAATCTCAAAGAGATTGCAAAGTACGACCTTGGCGAAGATGTTGTTGGGGTTTTGGGTGCAACCTATGTTGAAGATACTTTCTATGTGGTGACTTTAAAACGAGGACAGGGTGTTGAAATTATATCATTTGATTTGAACACTAACGAAAAAACAGGCTCTTTGCAGACCTTTAAATGGAAAAATGCATATGGAAATAAGGATTAGAGAGATTCTTGTAGGTGCTGTTACAGCAGTAATAACCTGGCTCTTATTAAGCTATGTTTTCTTCCCGATTAAACTTTCGGCACCTGCAGATGAGTATTTTATGGCAACCATTACCCACATGGTACCTTTAAAGGCAGTAATAACCATAGTTTTTGTACTCACAGCTGTTTTTATTTGTGAACAGAAAGTTAAAAAGAATAAAAATAAATGAAAACAAAACTATCTTTCATTGACAAAAAATTCCTTAGGTGATATACTAATATGGTAATGATTCCTAAGGGGAGTAGCTTATTTACGATAATCAACATTCGCCTTTTTACGGCTGGTTATCGTACCTGAAACTCAGGTAGCAAGACCTTCGGCAAAATATATTGCTGAAGGTCTTTTTGATATTGCATAATTTATTGCGAAAGCAAAAAAATATAAAGAGGTGTTTTTATGAA